>JAKLHB010000104.1:2766-13641 GCA_022710345.1 Planctomycetota bacterium | reverse complement strand
GCAGTGTATTATAGCCCTGCAGATTGTGGACCAATCGCTATATCAGGAAAACTATATGCCACAGACCGAGCCTATATTCTAGGAGAATGGGATATAGCAACAGGACAATCGCAACGAAGTTTTGAAAAAGTCGCAGCAATTGCACTGTCTGAAGATCAAAAATTCCTTTATTTGCGTAGGTCATCCCAAGAATTGGAAAAAATGGGAGTACAAGGCACCACAGTGTGGATTACACCAGAATTAGGTGATGCTGTTCCGATCCCTCCCACTGAATTTCAAGGCAAGGTATATATCTGCTCCAATAAAGGCAAACTGAGTGTGCTCGATGCAAGCCAGGGCAAGATACTTTGGCAATATCAGGTAACACCTGGTATTCGAGTATATGGAGCCCAAGCTGTGGATCAAACCGGCGTTTATATAGCAGATATGGATGGAAAGATTACTGCACTAGATCGTTAGAATCATCTCTAAGTCTTATTTATTTGCGCCTTGTTCCTCATTTATTCACAGGGGTTTTGGCGCGGGAGATTTCGATGAAAGGCATTCCAATTTATTTTGGTGAAATCGCAATTCAAGAAAGGTACATAGATGAAGCCATGCTTCAGGAATGCTTGGAGCTTCAAAAACTATATCGAAAACCAATACCCATTGGCGAAATTCTTAAGGAAAAAAGCTATCTCAGAGATGAAGACCTTACGCGGATATTAAAGATCCAACAAGCATATAAAACCAAATTAGAAAGCGAATATTTTGCGAACATTGCGCTAAAAATGGGTTTTTTAACAAGCCAGCAAATTAGGGAATTGCGTAATAAATTTTCTGAAGAAAGCGAAATTGGCATAGGATCCTTATCAGAATTAGCTGTACAGCAAGAGCTAATGACCGAGCCTATGGTAGAAGAAATCTTGAATTCTCAAGAATATAAATATTTCCTGAAGCTCAAAGCGCAAGGCAAAAGTATTATTTCTAATTATGAACTCATTGGCAATATCATCAAGCTCAAGAAAAGTATTATCTATAAAGCTATCCAAGTGGAATTGTCTCGTTTGGTAGCTGTGAAAACCTTACTTCCAGAATGTGCAAGCCGCGAATATATCCAAAGTTTTTTTGAAGAAGCAAAGGCCACTGCGCGTTTCAATCATCCCAATCTTGTCCGTATCTATGATACTGGCTATGAAAGTGGCACATATTATTATGCCATGGAATTGGTCGAAGGCGACAATCTTGCTCAGCAACTTTCTGATGAAGGCCGTTTACAAGTTCCAGAAGCATTGCGTGTGATTCGACAAATCGCTCAAGCATTGGAGCATATTCATAGTTATCAGTACATTCATGGGACAGTGAATCCAAGAAATATTGTGATCCGTGAAGACAAAGTTGCAAAATTATTTGATTTAAGCGCTTCATGCAAACTTGGACGAGTCAATCAAGAAACCAGACTTAGCAAAATGCCACAATATATGGCACCTGAGCAATTCAAGCTTGGTGAAAAATTAGACGTTCGTACAGATATTTATTCCCTGGGAGCTACATTCTATCGTATGTTGACTGGTAAAGCTCCTATTGGGGGAAAAACAGTGGAAGATATTCGGCAAAATGTGCTGGAACAAGAGCCAAAGCCCATTCAAGAGCACGATTTTACAATTCCAGAAGCGTTGGCCAAAATTGTCCATCGCATGTTGCGCAAAGACCCTGAAAAACGATATCGCGAGATCAAGACCGTACTCTTTGCCTTGAAAAAGATTTTATTATGATGGCCCATAAGGAGCAAACCATGCTACGTTTTTGCTTATGTTTGATCTTTTTGATCCCTGTTCACGCAGACTTAGTCACTCCAGATTATGAACTCAAGCTCTTTTTGGACAATTCAAAAGTATTGCAGCCAAATTCCATGAACCTGCAAGCTCATGTAGCCAAATTTTTTGCAATCCAAGATACGATTTCTTTAGATATGCAGTTTTTGGATACTCGCAAAACAGATATTTATGAGCAAAATTGGGTCGTGCGTATACGTTCGATTGAGAATAAACCTAAGCTCCAAATTTCTTATAAATATCGCATTCCTGTAACAGGTACAATTCTAGCCGCTTTGCAAAAAGCCGAAGAATTGGGCTGGGACAGCAGCGAAACAGGCTATGAATATCAAGTGGATTGGGGATATGAAAAGCAGACTTTATCCATTACCAAAAGTGTGGAAAAAATAGAAGCTGCTCAGTTGCCTTCTTCCACAGAAGCTCGTAAAATGGCCACGAAATATATACCTGGAAAGCTAGAAAAATGGGGCGAACGCTATTTAGGCATCGAAGATTGGGCTAAAGAAATTTTAGCCACTGCCCATATTTTTGGCCCAGTGCATGGCGAACGTCTGATTGGACAATTGAATGTTCCTCAGTATGGTAATATCAAAATCTATATTGAAATTTGGGACATTGCTGGTACATACGTCACAGAACTTTCCTGTAAAGTAGCAGATTTTTCTCAAGCTGAAAAAGTCCATCGGAATTTAGTCGAAATCCTCATTCAACAAGGCTGGCTATTACCACAAGATGTTTTGAAGACTACGATGATTTTTAATGCGTATGCCAGATAGTTTACTATGGGTTATGAAATCGAACGTAAATTTTTAGTCACCCCAGATTGGCCTAAAACATCTGGGACATTATATCAACAAGGATATTTACAGCGCAGCAAAGGGCGCATTGTGCGTGTGCGCATTGCTGGGCAACAAGGATTTTTGACCGTCAAAGGCCAAGCCATCCCCAATGATGGCAATGGCATTCAGCGGCCAGAATTTGAATATTCGATTCCTTTATCCGATGCTCAAATGTTACTCCAAAGCCTTTGTGAAAAACCGATCCTAGAAAAAATTCGACATCGTATTTCATACCAAGGATGGATTTGGGAAATAGACGAATTTTTAGGACTCAATCAAGGTTTAGTAGTCGCTGAAATCGAATTACCGACCTCTGACGCATGTTTTCCTTTACCACCTTGGATTGGCCAAGAAGTTTCTTATGATCCACGTTACTTCAATAGCAATCTGATTGTGCAACCGTATTCTACTTGGCAATTTTGCATTTAGCCAAAGGAGAAAGACCTTGGATAAAGTAAAGTTTTATCCGCAAGCCAAGACAGTGGTGTTAGAGCCATTGGTAGCGGAGAAAGAACTACAATATACCTTAGAGGGCCTGGATCCAAAGATAACCAAAGAACAATTGAGGCTCAAATTTGCATTTCCAGCAAAATGGGAAATAGACCCGCCAAGGCTCAAAGATAAGGTAAAAAATATCCTGATTCAGATCATTGATGCGGGGAATTTTACAATGCAGGCATCTGGTGGCGTAGTCAAATTAGTAGTACCCGTCACCATGGTAGCACCAGAAACAGTAGGCGAAAATATCCAGGTAAAAATTCCAGTGCTCGTAAAACTAGAAAAAGTATCCGGTGAGCCTACTGAATTCAAATGTATCCAAGAAATTGAACTCAAGATTGAAGCCAAGCCAGAAGCTGCAGTAGCCGCCAAGCCGGGAGCAAAACCTGGTGAACAAAAGCCGGGAGCAAAACCTGGTGAACAAAAGCCAGGAGCAAAACCTGGTGAACAAAAGCCAGGAGCAAAACCTGGTGAACAAAAGCCAGGAGCAAAACCCGAAGATAAAGCTAAAGCAGCCAGCAAACCTGGCAAACCAACGGCTGAAGAAGAAGGCGAAGAAGAGAAGCCCGAAGGTGAAGAAACAAAAGAAGAACCCAATGATGCTGGGCTTTACAGCGGCCTTATTGCAGTTGACTATGGAACTTCAAACTCTAGTGTAGCAGTCAGAGATCCATGCTTTGCTGCAGAAGAAGTTAGAGGCCAATTAAGTGAGCAACAATGGAATTCTTTGTGTGAATGGATGAATATCTGGCTCAGTTCGCACTTAGAAAAAGTAGAACCAACTCAACTAGATTTGTTTGTACAAAATTTGACTTTGGTTGTACCTGGCGCGGGCATTCCAAGCTGTGGCGCACCTAAGCAAGAAATTTTGCAAGCATTGAATAACCTAGAAGATTCCATGCGTGCTCAAATTCTGCAAGAACTCTTAAGCCGTCTTTCTAGTGATAGCCGTGCTGGTAGCGATCCTACTATGATGAAATCAATCTCGGCTGAAGTTCTCAAAGGATTTGAAGTCGTCATGGATTGCAATACCTTGGAATCGCAACGTTATTTCGTATTGGAGCTGGACAAAAATGTAGGACCAGCACCAATTTCAAGCGTTTTGCAAATTTTAAGCGTTCCAGGCGGCAGTGATATTCAACAAATGGTCGAGGAAACCAAGATTGACATGGGTGCTCGTGTAAGCCTGTTGCTGCATAGTGCAGCCTTAGGCGAAACTGACATTCGTCAATTTGTACTTTCCAGCAAAAGATACTTTGGCAGCAATGATATTTTGGAAGTAGCTCCAGCAGAAGGCAATGGAGAAGTCGTCCAAATGCCTGCGGATGTCTTTGCGCGCGTGACTTATAAAGAATTAATGCGTCGTGCAATTCAAGATATTCATCGAAGAGCAAGCCAAGGATTATTCCAAGACGCATCTTGGGCCCAATCTTTAGTGGCTACCTTCCCAACTTCATATCCTGCATCTTTGCGCAAAACCATTCGTGAAATTTTAACAGACTTGCAGATCCCAGAAATTGATACTCGTTTTGATGAAGCCACAGCAGCGGCTATTTACTATATCTGGCGTGAAATTGGCGCAGACCCTGTGTGCGGTATGCATGGGTTAATGTCCAGAAGCCGCCGGGATAAATATGGCCGTTCTTATCAAAACCTCTTGCTGTATGATTTAGGCGGTGGAACCACAGACATTGCACTTATCCAATTGCTATACGAGGAAGTAGGTATTTTTGAAGAAGGCGAAGATCGTGGTAATGGCGGTAGTTACTTTAGAATTACGCCTAGATTACTAGGTACCACGGGCCATCGCTATCTTGGCGGTGATCTTTTGACCTTGTGGGTCTTCAGATTCGTCAAGTCCAAATTGGCGGATATGCTCTTGCAGCTTATTCTTTCCAAAAACCTAGAACCTCCGATGAACAGCCCATTGAGCCAATTGCTGATGGATATGCCAGAAGATATTTTGGAATTCAGCAAAGGCTCTAGCGAAGCCGCAGAAGGCGAAGCCGCAGAAGGCGAGCCTGCAGAACGTGGTGCATCCAAATACCGTCCAGGCGCGTTGCTCGAATGGACCATTCACCCGACCCAATATCTCCGCAATTATACGCAGCTCAATAACAAAGTTATTGATGTAATCGTGCCTACCAGGTTTATCGAAGACCGTAGCAGAGTCCCGAATTTCTTCACTTTGTGGGAAATCACGGACGAAATCAAGAAAACTTTGGGCACGCCAATCATCGAGAACTTTGGCACAGTTTTAGGCCAAGGATTGCCTAAAAATTGGCCGTCTGAAGCTGAAATTGATAGCGGACAACTGTACAATTTCATCAAGATGATCCAGCCTTGGCTTGTCGAAGGCAGCCATATCCAACAAGATGATCTACGTATGGTCATCACTCAAGATGAGATGAACAACGTAATTTCAGATACCATTCGTCAATCTATTAGCCTTGCGGCTAGCCTTTCCAAGGCGAGATTGATTCAGCAATCTCGACGCGATCGTGTGGATCGCCTGATTTTAGCTGGTCTATCTTGCAACATGAAGGCTGTGCAGGTTGTGGCTGAAGAAGTCTTCCGCGAAAGCGAAGGTATCTTTGATTATGACCCAGCGAACGTAAGATTTGACCGAGATTCTGCAAAAACATCTGTAGCCCTAGGCGCATGCATTGGCCGATACATGGAATCTGTGCGCATTGACCCATTCAATGAAAAAACCAGACAAATGTTGCGTGATGGTTATGATCAAATTGAATTGGTCATTGAAAACCTATTTAGCTATCTAGCTTGCAGGCTTGCATACGATTCTTTGGTCGCTATGGTTCCTATTTTTGAACAAGGCCAAGAACTCAATGTCAAGTCCTACTGGGACCGCAAAGCAGTGGCCCGTACCTCCATCAAGGATTTGCGGCCTGTGCAGGAAAAATTCTGGGTTTATCGAATTGATTTCCCAGGCGCAGAACCTCAATATTTGGGCCTCATCAACTCCGAAAGTGTCGCATTTGATAATGGATTCGAAGACTTCCGTAAATTCCGTGAGGAATACATCGTTGGCTTTGAAGCTGATGCTGAATTGATGATCCGTTGCTTCTTCTTACCCAAAGGCATCAAGATCATTGCCAAGGATTTTGTGGAGCCTACATTCTCCAAACCTCTCTCTGATCTCTTTAAACAGTCGGAAGTTTCTGATCGCGATACACCACTCAAACGCCAGATCAAAGGCAGCGATGACGACGACGATAACTTGCCGCCTGAAATGGAAATCACCCAAAGCATCTTGGTCAAAGAACCATTGGATGATGTACCTGTGATTTTCACAGGTGAACGTCTCAACTATACCATTGAATACCCAGATGGCACCACTAAACAATGCTGCGTGAGCCATGCGCTTTCGATTCGCCAAAATTATGAATTCAAACTTGGCAAGCCCGAACCTCAAGAAGGTGAAGAGCCACAAGAACCCGCTGAACCAATGGACCCCAATATGGAAGACCCAGACCTCATTGCAAAGTTTGAACTCAATGAAGAAGAAACTGACGAAGCCACCTTTGTCATTGATGAAGACCATCGCATGATCATGCTCACCAAGTGCCTATTTGATATTCAACTCTACGCCGACATCCAATTCATTCAGCAGAAGGCCGATTTCAACCTCGACCCATTCTGCGGTCAGCACTAACAAAACGAAAGAACGCGATGTTTCACGACATCGCGTTCTTTTGTTTTCATAGCCGCTTCCAAGCACGAACAAAACGAAAGAACGCGATGTTTCACGACATCGCGTTCTTTTGTTTTCATAGCCGCCTCAAAATATCCGTTAGAACCAAAAAAATAAAATTCAGTTGCCAAAAGCAAAAAAAATGTTATTCTGGAGCAACAATCTACGTATTTTTTTCAGCAAATTTGGGAACCGATAATGGCCGAATTTGTAGGATGTATAAAGTTGGTTTTGTCATGGCCTCTTCTTGAAGATTCACGGCAAATTCTATTTCAATATCTCTTGCCATCGCTTCTTTGAAAAGTGATAACAATCTGCTCAAGATAATATTGAGTGGAAATGGATGGAATCTTAAGAAATTAGAAAACGTGATTACTTTGGGCCCTTTGGCATCTGGATCATGATCTAGTGTTTGATTTTCAAGGTCCAGCGTGCTTGCTAAAAATCTGAGGAGTTCTGGCTTTGCCTGTTCTAATTCCAAACATACTAAATTCTTATGATCCATCAATTCTTGCCATGAATTTTGTTGCACATTTAAGGCATAAAAACAAGTTTGAGCCCGTTGTAAAATATCGAACCCTTGATAAAATTGAGGCAGAAGCTGCGGCATACTTGGGCAAAAACGCATTGCTTTTCCTTGCTCAATCACCATACGGCTTAGGCCTAGGGCGATTTGGACAACGCCTTCAGTGGAGCCTATTACTTTTGCTATGTGGTCTTGCGTGTCCACATAAGTAAAAGGTATGAAATTATATGATTGGGCTATACCAGAAAAACTTGGATAAATAAAATCTCCCTGCGACTCGCCAATCACCTCTTGGATCACAATGCCCATTTTTTCATCGTGCAGCTTATATTTTGTGTTCTCAATATAGTTCCTGCTTTTTCTGAAAAAAACAGATGCATAGACCATTTTGATGGCTTGAAGCAATTGTTGAAGCCGCACCTGAATGTCAGAATGGTTATTTGGCAAAAGATAGCTAGAGTACAGCCCAGCCATCAACAAGTATTGGCAGTCTTCGAGCAAACTGGAAGACCGAACAGCAATTGGTGTATGAACATGCTCCAAAAAATCTTGCAGAATATGATGCAGACTTTGAGAACATTCCCCTTGTAAAAAACGCTCAGCAATGTGCATATCATCTTGGCCTAAAACATCTTTGATGACATTGTGATCAAGAAAATAATCAAACTCATCGCTGCTAATCGCAACTGTTTTAGGAATTTTGATGCAAATATTTGAAAATTCACCGGGTATTTCACTTTTGGGCAACAGGTAGTTGACAAATGCAATCCCGCGCGCTTTACCACCCAAGGAACCCTTTCCAACGAGAATAAAATCACTGTCCCAATCTTTGGGATGATACCGAACCATCTGCCCCACTTGTTTGCTCGCCCGGTCATTGCTAAATGTTTCCAACAAATATTGTTTCAAAAGAAAAGCATCATCATTGAATTCTTCTGTTTTACGCGGACGGAGGCGCAAAGCTAACTCATAATTACCGTGAGACATTAGCCATCTAGAAATATGGTTGCGTCTTGCATGATATAATATAGATTCAGCCGGCATACGAGGGACCAGAGTCTGAAATTCTTTCATATTAGCCGCTCTGGCTATTTCTTTTCCATCTGGCATCCGAAAAACAAAATCTCCAAACCCCATATTGGCAATGAGGAAGTTACGAAGATCACTGGGAAACATAGGAGAATTTTTATTGACAAATGTGATTTCCATCTTCTTTGCTGTTGCTGAATGATCATCCGCAGACATTAGAATAATCGGCATATCAAATTGCTCTTGCCGAATGGTTTGTGCAAATTGAATTCCAGCATCTGGAGTCAGCATAGCATTTTTAGGATATGCAATGTCTGAGATCACAGCCAGCAAAGATTTACGATGCGTCTGGAACAGATAGAAAGCATCTTCATAATTTGAGGCTAATAATATCTTGGTCCTAGTCCGCATGTATGCTGCTTTTTGTACCTCATTATGGCATTCTTTCATGAGTGCCTGCGTCTGTTTCATGACTTCGCCATACACCACGGGCAAAAATTTGGAATAATATTCCACACTATCATCTACGACTAAAATAACTTTGACTAATTCAGTCTGCAAATCTTCAATATTTTGACGATCTTCTACTAATTTGGTAATGGCTAAAAACAAAGATGGGTCTCCACTCCAAAAGAAAACCCCATCCAAGATAGAATTTCGACTCGGTGCAGCAATCCGATTTAAAGCAGCAGGATCGCTTAAAAGGACCACCACAGGCAAATGGTTTCTTTTGCTTTTGACAGCCTTGGACAATTCAAATGCATCATTATGAGGCAAGTTAGCAAGGGTGATCACTAAATCAAAGTTCTGATTTTCTAAGTATTCTAATGCTTCTTGGGTATTGGATGCCCGCGTAATCCTTGGAAAATAGAAAAGATTGATTTCCGAAAATTCATCGTGAATTCGTTCCACCAATCTTCCGTCTTTTTCCAAAATAAAAGCTTCATAAGCAGTTGCGACCAATAAAATTTCATTAATTTTATTGGTATTTAGTTGATGTAGAATATCTTCAATTTTTGTTTTTGAATGGATGTTCATGGCTTTACTTTTTGTTATCGGAAGCATCCGAAAGTGAATGAATCCTAGGTGATCGGCTCCAGTCAACGCACATCTCAAGCCTGTAGCCGCAGCCTTTATGGCTGCGCGCATAACAAAATCGCTTGCATTATATTATACGCGCTGGCATAAAGCCAGCGGCTACAGATCGTCGTGATGCGAAGGTTCGCATTCATTACTCCGCTAATGTTTAAAAAAGCGGCGTATTCTTTGCCATAAACCGTGCTTCCCCTCGCGATGTTTTTTCAGATCTTCCATGAGATCTCGGGCTGCTCTATAGCGCTGGAACGGGTCTTTTTTGAGGCACTTTAAGCAAATGATATCTAATGCCTTAGGTACATCTTTATTCAGGGTGCTTGGTGGTTGAGGTTCGACTGTGAGAATGTTATGATAGATTTCCACAGTATTTTCCCCATGAAACGGATTATGCCCGGTGAGCATTTCATAAAAAACCACGCCTAATGCATATAGATCACTTCTTGGCCCAATCAACCCTAATTGGCCACGCGCTTGCTCTGGTGACATATAATAAGGGGTGCCAAGCATTGTACCGCTGCGTGTGACCATAGTGATGGTTTCCATGCATTTGGCTAATCCAAAATCTGTAATCCTGGGTTCTCCATTTCGATCCAATAAAATATTGGAAGGCTTAATATCTCGATGGATGATCTTAGAATCATGGGCATATTGCAAACCATCGCATATTTTAATCACAATATCAACAACCTGGGGCACAGATAAACGATTCTCCTGTGTATAGGCAGAAAGCGCGCTGCCCTCGATAAAATCCATGGTAAAATAAGGGACTTTGTCTTCAATCCCCACATCCCAGATGGAGACAATATTGGGATGTTTTAAACCACTCAAAGTTTTAGCTTCTCGAGAAAAACGTTTTTTGGCTTCTTCTGAATTTAAAAAAGCATCCCTGAGTACCTTCAAAGCCATGATTTGCCCAGTGGATTTTTTTTGCACTCGATAAATCATGCCCATACCACCTTCAGCAATTTCATCCAGAATTTCATAATTTCCAGCAAAGAGCTCTTCTGCTGGTGATTTGGGCATATCTTTTAAAAATCCCGCATGGCGTGATAATTCTTCTTCTAAAGAAGGTACTTGAAATACATATTTGCAATGCTTGCATCTCAATTTTTTTCCAGGAGTTAAATTCATGAGCCGGAATTCTTTTTTGCAGCCTTCACAAATGATGGTTTCATAAGGAATTTGGCTATAAATTTCAAAAAACTTGGTGATTGGTAGGCATTTTTGGCGAACCAAGAGCTCGCCTAAATATGGACTTTCATTGGACTTGTTTTGCTTGATGAACTCAGCCAATTTGAGAGGAGCGATTGCCTTTTGTGTTAAAAGAAGCCGGCATAATACTAAATCTTCGCCGCGATC
>JAKLHB010000104.1:0-2756 GCA_022710345.1 Planctomycetota bacterium | reverse complement strand
TCAGGATTTTCTTCCTGGCGTATTTGCAAAAAATATCCTTGTGCTAATCTTTCCAAGGCATTTTCGTTCAATAAGTTTTGCTGCATAAACACAAAAATAAGCGGCATATCTGTTTTTTCTTGAATGGCCAAACATTCTCTCAACTGTTCTTTGGTCAACAATTGCAGCAAAACCGCTTGTTTTCCCAATAAAAGTTCTTGTTTAGTACGCATTTGTCATCATTCTGGCTAAAAAGATCGGCGTGAAGACCGACCCCACAAAAATAAAGCGAAAAATTTGCGTAAAACCTGTTTAAACGAAAAAGGCTCTGTTTCGATAATTTGCCGTTGCCCTTGTTCGTTGAATCTATATTCATATTCCAACGTATCTTCTAAACCTGTGATTGGATTTTTGGGCCTTTGTTTTTTTGCAAATAGCTCTTCGAGTTCTTCTTTATTTTCAAGGGGATAGATCAATCTGCCGCAATGCGGACATTTTTTAGGTTCTCCCTGGTTATACCCAGGAATAATATATTTTCGACCACATTCGCAGTGATATTCTGTTTTGAGGATTGCTGGATTCTCCATAAAAATCTCCTGATTTAGGCACTCTGTGTACCAAACGATATTTCTTGTCATTATACCAAATTTACATGCAAAAATAGCAATAGAAAACATTCGCAAGTTTCAAGTATTTTACCTAAAATAAAGAGCAAGTGGCGGCAATTTCTAAAAAAAATAGAGCAGGAGCAGATACTATGGTCATTCGAGCTGTCTTATTTGATCTAGGCGGAGTATTAGCATACGATGTCTGGGAACATGTATTTTTAGATGCAGGCTATGGAATAGCCGACCGGCTAGGCATTGCACCTATGATGATGCAACAAGTAGGCAGGGCAATGTGGCAAGAATTTATCTATTGTTCAGGAGATTGGAAAAGCTTAGAACAGACATATTGGCAAAACTTTATCGCCCAGCTCCAACCTTGGCTTATGCCAGAGATGAAAGACCCAGATTACTGGATTGACATTAGCCAGAATTTTATTCGCACTGTGGCAAATATGAAACCATTGCTCACTGAACTCTGTAATTATGGCATTAAATTAGGAATTTGCTGCACAAATACTGCCTTTTGGTTCCATCGGCAATTCTATGATCTTGGCTTAAATTTTTTAATACCCAATCGTTATGTTGTCACATCATTTGAAATGGGATTAAGCTTAGAGGACCAACGCTGCCTTATTTTCCAAGAAGCCATGTACAAACTCAACGAACGACCTACTACGTGCATGTTTGTGAGCGATGAAACAGAAGAAGTGAAAAGAGCACTCGAATGTGGTATGATGAGCGTCATTTTTCCTCATGAAAGCTATTCAGGTGCAGACTACTTGCGTAAATGGTTCATGCACCTTGATATTTTAGATTGTCACTTTTTTTGAAAGAAGAGATATGCGACATTCACTGGTGGTATGATATGCAACGTTCGCTGTATGCTGAGCATCATTTTTCCTCATGAAAGCTATTCAGGTGCAGCCTACTTGCGTAAATGGTTCATGCACCTTGATATTTTAGATTGTCATTTTTTTGAAAGAAGAGATATGCAACATTCACTGGTGGTATGAGATGCAACGTTCGCTGTATGCTGAGCGTCATTTTTCCTCATGAAAGCTATTCAGGTGCAGACTACTTGCGTAAATGGTTCATGCACCTTGAGATTTTAGATTGTCACTTTTTTGAAAGAAGAGATATGCAACGTTCACTCTTGGTACGCAACATTTGTCTTTTTGGCCTGC
Source organism: Planctomycetota bacterium (assembly GCA_022710345.1). Taxonomy (GTDB): domain Bacteria; phylum Planctomycetota; class Uabimicrobiia; order Uabimicrobiales; family JABWCH01; genus JAKLHB01. The sequence continues at coordinate 985 of JAKLHB010000104.1, read as the reverse complement.
TTTGTATATTCAGCACATTGAATTTATCCAGCACTCCCCATGGAGAGACTCTACCCAAACGCAAGGTGGTTGTATTAGGACTAGATGGCCTGGACCATGCATTAGTCCAACAATGGATACAAGAGGGAAAATTGCCTAACCTGGCTAAATTAGCGCAACAAGGCACATTTCTGCCTTTGGCCACCACAAATCCCGCCCAATCTCCTGTGGCATGGTCTAGTTTTGCGACAAGTACCAATCCAGGCCAACACAATATCTACGATTTTTTACGCCCCAGTGCCACTTATAAACCTAAATTAGGCTTGGTGGAAGTCGCGATGTGGGAATCACTTTGGGGATTTTGGGGACAACTTGGATTAGCCTTGTTCATGGGATTGGCCACGGTTTTATCCGGCTATGCAATTCCACACATTAAGTCCATTCCCAAACAGCACCGCTGGATTTTAGGCTCCGGCATCTTGGTCAGCATCCTGAGTTTTTGGCTTTTGCAAACATCATTGCCACAATACATCCCTTGGCCCATGAGACTCAAAAAAGGCACCTCTTTTTGGACCATCACTGGCCAGCATAAAATCCCAACCACTGTTTTAGATGCACCTATGGCATTTCCGGATGAATCTATCCCCAATGGGCAGATTTACTATGGACTAGGCGTGCCAGATATAGCCGCAACCAATGGACTATGGTATCGTTATTCTACCCAATATATCCAGAAAAGCCCGACAGAAACAGGCGGTTGGAAAATGCCGCTCACTGAGCAAAATGGCGATTTCTATGGAGAAATCCAAGGCCCAAAAAATCTTTTTGCCATTGAAGAATACCAACGATGTAGCGCAAAGCTCGACAAAGCCAGCATCTCAGAACTCAAGCAAATCCAAAATCGACTGGTAGAATTACGCAAACAATGGTATCTCACCCAGCCTTTGAAAATCCATCTCCACGCCCCGGATGCCTTGCAGATCACCATTGGAAAAGAGACACAAAA
>JAKLHB010000103.1 GCA_022710345.1 Planctomycetota bacterium | reverse complement strand
CTGGCCAATCTGGAAGTGATTCTTCGAGTTCTAAGATTTTTTCTACCACCACATACGCTTCTGGTGCTTTTTCACGAAGTTTTTTCAAATAATTGGTAGGATCATAAAGCCCATCAATATGATCCACTCGCAAGCCAGAAAACTTATTTTCCTGAATCATACGTAAGATAAACGCATGCGTGTTAGCCATTACATCAGAATGCTGTACATTTAAAGAAATCAGCCCATTGATATTAAAAAATCTACGGTAATTGATCTCTTCGGTAGCTACTTTCCAAAAAGCAAGTCTAAAATATTGGCGCGAGAGAAGATCATCCAGCAAATTGAAGCTTTCTGGAATGCCTGGCGTGCCATTGAAAAACTGGATATTACCATCAATAAACTCTCGAATTTTGGCATTTTCAGAATGAAGCTCCCAAAGCATTTTTTTGCCAAGCTCAACTTGGTCAAGTGTGATCGCTGGAGGCTTGAGCAGGTAAAGTATGCCTAAGAATTTGAGTGTATCTGGATGCTGCTTCCCGATGCTCTCTTCAAGCACATCTAACCGATGAGAAAATACAATATAATACGATTCTACATGCAAAGGAAATCTGTGCTCATAATAATTCACTTTGAGTCCTGTGCTATCGTATGTTAATTTTATTTCTCCGTTTTCCAGGCATTCTGCATAAGGCTTTCCTAAAAAAGGGACTAGCAATTTCCCCTTGAGGCTTTCATAGGTATGATCCCAATCTGTGTCAAAAAACTTAAAATATGGTGATGCAGGGCCTTGCTCCAGCACATTCATCAGCATCATATTCTCTGGAGCAAAGGCCATATGATTGGAGACAATGTCTTGTACCCAGCTCATCCCCTTTGCTTCTACTTGGGTCATCAAGTGCTGGAATTCTTCTACACTGCCTAGCTCAGGATTGAGTTGCGTAGGATCAACCACATCATACCCGTGTGTACTGCCTTTGGTTGCTTTGAAGATAGGCGAAGCATAGATATGAGAAATTCCCAAGTGGGATAGATAATCGAGGAGATGCTCAGCCAACAAAAATCCCACAGTGGGTTTAAATTGTAAACGATAGGCCGCTCTGGGGGGGTTCATTCAAAGCTCCTTACACCCAAATAATGCGCTAAATTGCGGAAAGAAGACAGCCATTTTGCAAAAATTTCATCTGGCATTCTGGGACGAATTTTGCTGGTGATTTCTTGATTGAGTGCAAAATAGATATTCTGTGCCTTCCACAAATTGATGGATAAGTTTAAAGATTTAACCATACTCAAGAACACTGTTATCCTTTCTAAGATTGTGAGATCTTCAGGCACTTGGGCAAAGCTTTCCATCATAGCATTGATTCTCTGATTGGCAATTCGTTCCAGTGGAGTTTTATCTATTTGCAATGCTTTTCCTGCGAGTTCTCCGGATACTTTTGAGATTTGCTCTATGTCAAAGTTTTCGGTTTCTAACAAACGATGAAGGTTCAGATTTAGTATAAATTCAGTTGTGGCTGCAAGTGGCCCAGGTAAAGGATATTGCATATTCTGTAAAACCTGAATGATGGAGTAATGCCGATCGTATATGTGCTGAAAAGAGGAGGCAACTTCCTGAAAAGTATTTGCAAATATCTGGTTTAATATCTTGCGTTGCTCATCACGAAAGAGATGCCATAGCGAATAATTATGGGTACCAAAATGTTCATCCATGAGTCGAATGATCTGTGGGATATTATTTTGAAGAAAAGCCTCTTTGATCTCGGATACCATGGTAGCAAACAATTCCTCATTAAGGTATCTACGAACTCCGCCATTCAAATTGTGGTCTCCCAGATGTAAAACAGCAAAGCTAATGGTCGTTTCTTCAAAAGTAAGATCTGATCTAATTTTTGCCTTGCCAACCGCTAATTTTTGCTTACCCGCGGCTAGCTTTTGGCTCATCTCTTGGAAAATTGAGTAACCATACACTTTGACAATTTGCTGATCATCATAATTTTCAAAGAGCGAGGAAATGGCATAATGGGCACCAACACGCAAACTGTCCACAATGGATGGTTTTACCAAAGTTTCATAGACAACAGCACCATTTCCAAAATTTCCAAGATTGCTAGGAGCATGCGCTAAAAGAGCAATAAAAGCACTTTCCAAGGAAACTTGGCAAATCTCTTGAGCTAATTGGATTGCTCTTGCTGCATAACGCAGGATTTGCACGGTCTCTATTCCTGAGATTTCGTCAAAAAACCATCCACAACTGGTATACATAAGCAATGTGCAACGTTCTATTTCCAACAATTTCAGCACACACGTTTTTTCCTCTTGATTTAACTCGCGAATCTGGTGCCGAGATAAAAAGCGTTCTATGTTTTGCATCGAGCGATCTAAGATTACATCAATGTATTCATCACGCGCTTGCCATGGATCTTTGATGTATTCGCGTGCTTTACTATCGTAAATGTGAATGAGTGTATCCCTCAACCAATCCAAAGCACCTCGTAGCGGCGCTCTCCATTCCTGGGCCCATTGAGGATATTGGCCAGAATTACATCCACAATTGCTTTTCCATCGCTCGACTCCATGCACACAACTCCAAGAAGAGTTTTCTAAAATTTCGACCTCATAAGTTGGCGGATGTTTTGCGAGGTATTCTCCATAAACTGTAATCTTGGCTAGCTTATTTTGTTCCAGGTAATAAAGGCAATAGGCCAATGTCATATCACCATTTCGATGATGATGCCCAAATGTTTCCCCATCCAATGCAATATTTGCCAAAGGATAATTCCGTCTGGTTCCCCAAAAAGTATTGGCCAACCGATAAGCTAGATGTTCTCCATTATGCAGCATGTTTCCAAACGCAGCATCTTGAGCAATATATCCATCATAAACAAAAATCACGATTGTCTTACCATAAGGAAGGCGGCATAAATAAGGCATACGCGGATCTATTCTGCCGTCTCCAACTTCGTGCCATTTACTGCTTGTGAGTTTTTTAGTACGTCGTATTTGCCGTGGAGCTAGGATTGTGAATTTGATTCCATGGTCTGCTAAAATCTCTAATGTTGGGATATCAACCGCTGTTTCTGCCAACCATAAGCCTTCTGGTTTTCTTTTAAAGCGAAATTCGAAATCACGAATTCCCCAAACGATTTCGGTTTGCTTATCACGGGCGTTTGCTAATGGCATAATGATATGATTATAAACTTGAGCAATCGCGCTTCCATGTCCAGAGAAATCTTGCTGACTACGTTGATCCGCTTCAAGAATTTTTTGATATACATCTGGCTGCTTCTTTTCGAGCCAGGCCAGGAGTGTAGGCCCAAAATTAAAGCTCATGTTAGAATAATTATTCACAATATCCACAATTTTTTTATCAGGCGCGAGAATTCTTGAAAAAGCATTGGGAGCATAGCATTCTGCAGTAATTCTTTCATTCCAATCATGATATGGAGCTGCAGAATCCTGTAGCTCCACCTCTTCCAGCCATGGATTTTCTCGAGGTGGTTGATAAAAATGGCCATGAATACACACATATTTTTCCATTTTTAAACTCCTATAAGATTATAAATATGGCCTAGCACGCATAACATAAGCATTGAATATATGATGCGCGTGTAGAGCAACCGGCCACTAAGATATTTCGACCGGTTGTCAAATATAAAGGATAGGATGGATCATGTTATTCGAGGGAACTTGCCAGCCCATTATGTTGAAGATTTGATCAACTGAAACCAATAGAAACAATGCGGGCCTAAACTCAAGAAATATGGCTGATCTCCAATGGTTGGAAAAACAGCATGCCCGATCATGTCCACTGGGACATAGCCTTTGAATTTCTGTAGATCTAGTTCAACAGGCTGGGAATACCGGGAAAGATTATTGACAATCAAGACCATTTCATCTTGGTATTGACGAATGTACGCTAAAATTTTTGAATTTGCAGGATTCAGCATTTCTAACGTTCCACAGCCAAAAATTGGATGTTGTCTTTGAATCCCCAGAAACCGTTTCATCCAAGTGAGCAGAGAGCCAGGCGAGCGCAATTGAGCTTCCACATTGATGGCTTCATAGTGGTACAGTGGATTGGTGATGACTGGGCTGTAAAGCCGTTCTGTATCTGCGCGAGAAAATCCAGCATTGCGGTCATAATTCCATTGCATGGGTGTGCGCACACCATTCCGATCACCCAAATAAATATTATCTCCCATGCCAACCTCATCACCATAGTAAATGATAGGGCTGCCAGGCAGCGTAAATTGCAAGCTGCATAATAGCTCCAATGCACGACGGCGGTTATCCATCAGAGGAGCTAAACGGCGGCGAATGCCTAAATTGAGCCTCATACGAGCATCTTGGGCATATTCATGATACATATAATCACGTTCTTCATCCGTGCACATTTCTAATGTTAGTTCATCGTGATTACGCAGGAAAATGCCCCATTGGCAATTGGCCGGAATACTGGGTGTATTGGTAAGGATATTCAAAATCGGTTTGTTTTCTTCTTTGCGAATGGCCATGAACATACGAGGCATGAGCGCAAAGTGAAAGGCCATATGAAATTCATCACCATTGCCAAAATAAGCGGCCAGATCAGCAGGCCACTGATTGGCTTCAGCAAGCAGGACACAATGAGGATATTGTTGATTTAGCCTGCTCCGCAGTTCTTTTAAAAATGCGTGTGTCTCAGGTAGATTTTCGCAGTTGGTTCCTTCACGTTTGAATAGATAAGGCACTGCATCACAACGAAAGCCATCTATGCCCATATTCAGCCAGTAACACATAACGTCCCATATTTCATTCTGTACTGCAGGATTGTCATAATTTAGGTCAGGCTGATGGCTAAAAAATCTGTGATAATAATATGACTTTGCTACAGGATCCCACGTCCAATTGGATTGCTCCGTGTCTTTGAAAATCACGCGCACTCCCTGATATTTCTGATGTGTATCGCTCCATATATAATAATTGTGTTTTGGTGACTTTGGATCATGCCGAGCTTCCTGAAACCAAGGATGCTGGTCTGAAGTATGGTTCATGACTAAATCAATCATCACTCTCATGCCGCGTTGATGAGCAGCATCTACCACAGCTTGAAAATCTTTGACTGTGCCATACTCTGGCAAAATTGTACGGTAATCCGCAATGTCATAACCATCGTCTTTAAGAGGGGATTGATAAAATGGTAAGAACCAAATACACGTAATCCCAAGGTCTTGCAAATAATCTAATTTTTGTAAAAAACCACGAAAATCGCCAAATCCATCTGCATTGCTGTCATAAAAGCATTTGACATGCACTTCATAAAATATTGCTTTTTTATACCAAAGATTATTCGGATCTGCCATTGGCACGCACCTTTCTTCCAACTAACTTTTGACTACATGATACCTCCATTTTGTTGTATTGCGTCGTCTCGCCACTTCACCTACTTTTTTCCAAAACGCTTTGTGTCTTACAGCTATTTTAACACATTCAAAAAACTATAGCAACAAAAAAAAGACTTCATCATCATTTTTATTGCGTTATGTTAGACAAATTGTTATAGTAGATTTTGCTAATATTGAAATAAAATTTCAGCTTTTTAAGAAAACCTTTTTTCTAAAGGAAGTTGTATGAAAATTGGCGCACATTACTTCGGCAACGGAAGGTGCGACTTTACAGTATGGGCACCATTTTTGAAAAAACTACAATTGCATCTCATTTCTCCTCAAGAAGAGTTGATTGACATGCAACGAGGAGAGCATGGCTATTGGCATACAACACTTGATCATGCATGGCCAGGCACCTGTTATTTCTACCGGCTCAATGAAGATAGAGATCGGCCAGATCCGGCATCTCATTTCCAGCCTAATGGAGTACATCAAGCTTCCCAAATCATTGAGCACCAAGCGTTTTTGTGGAAAGATCAAGCATGGAAAGGAATCTCTATCTCTGAAATGATCATCTACGAACTTCATGTTGGGGCATTCACACCAAAAGGAACATTTTTGGCCATTCTGCCCAGGCTCAAGCAGCTAAAAGATCTAGGCATTTCTGCAGTGGAAATCATGCCAGTGGCTCAATTTCCTGGTGAAAGAAACTGGGGATATGATGGGGTATATCCATTTGCAGTGCAAAATTCTTATGGAGGACCGGACGGGCTAAAACAACTTGTAAATGAATGTCACAAGCAAGGGCTGGCAGTTATTTTAGATGTTGTGTATAACCACCTGGGACCAGAGGGAAATTATTTATGGGATTATGGCCCATATTTTACCGACAAATATAGAACTCCCTGGGGCCAGGCTGTGAATTTCGATGATGCGTATAGTGATGATGTGAGAAATTTCTTCCAAGAGAATGCAATCCATTGGTTTATCAATTACCACATTGATGCTCTCCGAGTGGATGCCATTCATGCCATCTATGATATGAGCGCTTGCCCTTTCTTACAGGAATTGGCAGAAAAAACAAACGAACTTTCCATCCAAGAGAATAAAAAATTTATCTTAATCGCCGAAAGTGATTTAGATGATACTCGAGTGATACTCCCTCCAGAATACAGCGGATATGGGCTACACGCCCAATGGAGCGATGGATTTCACCATGCTCTCCATACCATGTTGACTGGCGAAAACCGTGGATATTATATGGATTTCGGCAGCAGCAGCCACCTTGCAAAAGCCTTACAACAAGGGGTTGTTTACACTGGCCAATATTCAGAGTATCGCAAGAGGCGGCATGGAAATCCCCCGAAATATAGCCATTGCCGTCAATTGGTAGTTTGCGCACAAAATCACGATCAAGTAGGAAATCGCATGCTGGGAGAACGACTTTCGCAACTGGTATCGTTTGAAGCTTTGAAATTGGCCGCTGCGGTTGTCTTGCTTGCACCATACACACCCATGTTATTTATGGGTGAAGAATATGGAGAAAACGCTCCTTTCCTTTATTTCGTAAGCCATGGAGATCCAGGATTAGTAGAAGCTGTGCGCAAAGGCCGCAAGCTTGAGTTTGAAGCTTTCCACGCCCAAGGAACTCCACCTGATCCCCAAGCAATGGATACGTTTTTAAGGTCAAAGCTAAGCTGGGAAAAACGCGATCAAGAGTCACATAAAACACTCCTGGCCTTTTACCAGCATTTGCTGAATCTCCGAAAGCGTATGCCTGCTCTGGCCACTTTTAACAAAGAAAATATAGAGGTAACTGAATGCAACAATGTGATATGCATGAAACGCCACCAAGATAACCACTGCCTCTTGTGTATTTTTTGCTTCTGCCACCAAAACACCCAATTGATGTCCCGCATCGCAGAAGACAATTGGGAAAAAATACTCGATTCTTCAGAATCAAAGTGGAATGGCCCAGGTAGCCTCTTACCACAATCACTCCGTATGAATGCCGAGCTTACATTAGCTCCTTGGAGCGCATCTGTGTACTCAAAGGATTAATTGAAGCAACATTGGCCTCGTAAAGGCGGCCCTGCGGTTGTCCTTACGAGGCTATAAATGCCTACCTATCTTTTTTTTGTCGGATTAATTTTATTAAAATTCTTTTAATCTCAGATTTTTCATCAAAATTAACAGGTCGAACATCTCGGCCCATTGCCATGATCAGTTGATCGCCTTCGATTTGATAGATACCTAACATCATGCGATCTTTTGTTTTGAGATCAATGGTTTTAGGGGATTGGGATAGGTCGAGTTTAAAAAGTGCTTCATCATCTTTCTCTTGCGGCTTTCTGACAATGAGTTTGTTGCCATCAAAAATCATCATTGCACCTGGGACTCGTTCTTCTAATCTTTCTCCTTCCATTTCAATATAAACAACTTTCCAAATGCCTTGAAGTTCTGTTGGTGCTTCCTGAGGTTTTCCTGCGCACTGCAAACTTTCTAGCTCACCTAATTTTTCAGGATTCACGGTATTTACTTGCAAAAATTCAAATAATTTGGGCCCAGAATTGGGCCCAGAAGCGAGGTCTATTTCCATAAGCTTATTTTCGCGTAAGAATGAATCTTCAACTAAACGAAAATGCAGCTTTTCTGGAGTAACTTCATACTGAGCAATTACCCATGCTCCGGGTTCGTTGTCTTTTATAATCTGGCAATTCAGGAAACTCAAATTGCCTACTTGGAGAGAGAATGCCTTCAAAACTACGTTTTCTGCCTTCCCGTTGAAAGTAATGAGGTATTCATTTTCATTGAATTGTTCGATTGTCATAATGGTTTCGTCTTCTTGCCATTGGCCTAGAAGTGCTTTGTCTAGTTTTGCTTTGGCTTTATCTCCTAGAGGAGATTCGAAGCCTGCGGGACAGCCTGTAATGGCTAATAAAACTATAAAAGCAACGATGAGCAAGATCCATTTTCTGAACATAAAATTCCGCATAAACTCTAGCATGGTAGCATTGAGCCAATGCGGCCTCCTTAAAAGATGAAATTACACTATGAAGCATGAAGTCAAGCACAATGATAATACATTGGGAATCATCCAAGTTGCTAGTTGTTCAAAAGCATCGTTGGAGTATCCAAACAAAATTAAGCTGAAAAGGCACTCTTTACGATAATCCAGCACCCATCTCTCCAATGAAGGCAAGAAAAGTAAAAGCAATTGCTATAGAGTTGACCAATAAAGCTGTGATGCTCCATTTTTTTGGCAATTGTCCAAACGTCTAATAATTCACCAATGGCGACAATGCCTAAAAGAAAAAACGCAGCTCCTAATGCATTCACCCATGAACATTCAAAATCAAGCAAACATAGAAAAATAGCTAGCAATGATATTCCGAGTGATGACAACGTCATTCCTAATGCTATGTTCGATAACTTTTTCATTGTCTAGTACCTTATTTTTATCTGGTTTCATTGGACAGATACGCTGATTTTGTTAGATGTTAGTGTATTAGATTCTAAAGTACCTTTGCAACATCCAAATAAAACCAAGGCAAATGAGCAGCAAGGTTGATGGCTCGGGAACAGCAAGGTTATAATCATTTTGGACTTCTTGGCTTGTAAGCGCGCCTTGCCAGGCAGAAACATGATCAATACTACCTTGCAGACCATAAATATTATTTGCAGAATCTCCTGAGCTTGCGCCAATGCGCAAAGGAAGGCTGCCGCCGTTTAGGCCAGTAAAAGTTCCGTTTGTGGTATACGAAGCTGTCTTTGCTACGCTGTCTATATAAAACGTGACACCGCCTGTGGTGCTTCCATTCCAGGTAGCCACGACATGATGCCATACGCCGGGTGTCAATGTATTGTCAGCAGAACTTCCGACTAAGCGACGATCTCCAGTATCTCTCATAAATAAAGTAAGGCCATTGGTAGCATTCACTGAAAGGCTAAATCCTACCAAAGAAAGCCCGCCTGTACTGCGATCATGCGCCAGGATACAACCGGCAGTGGTATAGTTTACCCATGCCATAATAGAAAGACCGCTATTGAAGGAGCTAGAAGCAATGGAGATGTTCGAATCAATATGATCAACACTTGTATTGTCCACACCTGCGCCGCTTCCACCGCTAAAATCGGCTGCTTGTCCCATTTTACCATTGGAAAAAGTCACGCTTCCTACTGCTGTGCCATTATATCCATGTCCGCTGGCATCTATAAAATTTCCATTTAATTCCCAACTGGCTACAAGAGTCGCGGCTTCCAAGTTTATCCCGTAAAAAAATAGAATAAGGCAGGAACATATTCGTATCAATTGTCTAATTCCTTGTTGCGATGGATAATCAGTCATAAGATTTCTCCTTTTTAAGTTGTCCTGGAATCATTTCTGAGATGTTGTTCATTCATTTCTTGACATTTTGGTTCATATACAGTAAAATTGATCAGAACTAGCTTCTATCGGTGATGTCCACCTTACTACTCTGATCTGCATTGTTTTATACAATACTAGCAATTTTAGGTTCTTTTGGCAATCTAATTTTGCATTTTTTTTAAGTTTTTTGGCTGCAGCCGTCAGTCTCATCCTTTTTCAAGAAGGACGATCATTATGGAGCAATATGATGCGTTGATAGGTCAATACATTGGCAAATTCAAGATTGATGGTTTTTTAAGAAAAGAGTCATTTGCCATCGTGTTTGCAGGCCACCATGAATCTTTGGAGAGAAAAGTCACAATCAAGCTGCTTGTGCCATCTCCAAGTGTGGAATACTTTCTGCGGTATTGTCAAAAAATTGTAGCCTTAGAGCATGAAAATATAGCAAGTATTTATGACATTGCATTAGACGAAAACTTAAATCAGCATTATGTGATTGAGCAAGCGCTTGATGGGCAAACTTTAGCAGAAATTTTAGAAGCAGAGATTCGGCTTGAGGTAACTGATGCCATCAAAGCCATGAGAGAAATCGTTCATGCAATGGCATACGCACATGAAAGGGATATGGTGCATGGAAATCTAGTGCCTGAAAACATGATGCGCAGCAGCCAAGATACATGGAAAGTCACAGGATTTGCCTTAGTACCATCCTATTCTCTAGGAAACAAGATAGTCTTAGGCACACAAGGTTATATGGCACCGGAGCAAAAGTTAGGCTGTCTTCCTAATTTTTCCACAGATGTATATCAATTGGGATGTTTATTTTATCGCATGCTCACAGGGAAATTGGCTGCCCCAGATTTTTTGAGAGCTGATCAAGACAGTTTATACGATCATGCTAAAACAGCGCAACGATTTAATATAGATACAGCGAGAGAAACAGGTAAACGTATTTCTGCCATTGGCTCAGAAGATCGGTTGCAAACCAAGCGCAGGTCTCACAAAATACTTGCAGAAACCACGTCATTACCTCTTGTATCAAGTATTCCCGATGAAGTAGGAATGTGTTTGAATAAAATGCTCGCGCCTGAACCAAAAGAAAGATTTAGATCAGCTTGTGAGCTTTTATCCGAGATCGAAAGTCTTTGGCTAAAATTCAATCAAGTTTTATGCCCTCGCTGTGGCAAAAAAAATATTCCCAGCGAAGTTTTTCGTTGCAAAAAATGCAATACAGAGAATCTTTGTTTGAGTCATATTGTTCCCGAAGAACAGTGCTGTGATCGTTGTGCTGCAAAGCAATTGACTACGTTGAAATATTTAATTCCACGCCAAGATTCTTGGATTAAGCTTAGCCATTTATTAAGAGACATTGCTAACAATAATCGCCAAGGCATCTTAGTGTTAGGTCCCAAGGGTCGTGAATTAGGTTTACATATTGTCACAGATCGCTTGGAAGTTTATAGCTATTTGGCATTGCCAAGAACAACAGGCTCTGATGAAGATCGGCATAAAGAATTATTATATGGATATTTATTGGGTTTTATGAAAAGCCCAGAGTGTATATTTGAATTTTGGGAAAACGATCCTATTGAAAAAGTTTTGCCCAATCATCCGCTCAAGGCTGTGGTTGCCCAGCCCCCTGGCGGGCTGTTGATTAGTTTTTCTCAGGTTCTTCGTCTTTTTAGAGACTGCTGTAGTTTTGGCGGGCTTTCTATTTCTACCTTAAAACGCACTGTCGCAATTTTATTCACAGGTTCTGGAGTTTTTTTTGGAATTTTAAGTGATCAGTCTGATGTTTGGACAGTCCGCAATGATCCTGAAACACTGGAGTCTCTCTTAACTTCTTTGCTCGATCAAACACCTTTGGATTTGCAATATCGCCTCTGGCCTCAAATCACAAGCCAGCAGCTTGGTCCAATTCCATTTTCTGGCACTGATTTTTTGCAAATCTTTGGATTTGGAAAAACATGGTCTGAGATTGGGAGTTTACTTCCAGAAATGCATATCTTGATACCAAGCACTGTGCGATGGGATCGGCCCTTTGGAGGCCTGGATTTGACCCAATTGTACAGCCAAGTGATGAAAAATATTGCACAGTGTTTTTCTGTAGATGTGGTACGAGAGATTACTGGATTTAGTACCTTGGAATCGCTCTTGTTCATTATGGCAATGGTAAAAGAGAGGCTTTCCGAAATCAGCCAGCACCTGATGAAAACAGTACAAACCCATCCTGAGTTAAATGCAAAAAATGCAGAGCTTATTTTAGCTCAAGCATACCGGATATCTCCAGAAAACTTAGAGCTTTGCTACTTCATTGCAAAATTTTATGAAGAACACGGTTCCCCAAGCCAAGCCGCCGAATTTTTGGCCAAAGCTGGCCATTTGCATTCCCAAGTTGGCAACATGGGCCTGGCTTTACCAGATTATGAAAAAGCAGCAGCCATTTTTCCACAAGGCTTAATCCCTCGCCTTCATTTATTGGAGCTATATGAAAAATTAGATCAGCGAGAAAACCTGCGCAAAGTCGGCCTAGATTTATTCGTCACCTTGCAACAGCGCAGTAATCTTGAGCAAGATGAGAGCATGCTTGAAAAAGTTTGCCAAATGCTGTTGAAAGTAGATAGCGCCTTAGTTCCATGCCATAATGAGCTGATTCACATTCACCTGAAACGCAAAGAAAAAGCAATAGCGATTTATCATTATGATGAATTGATCAAGATTTATCAACGTGCAAATAATCATGATGCTATGGTCAAAGCCATGACCGGGATCATTAGCCTTGAAGGAACTCGAACAGATATCAAGAAAAAGCTGAATGAAATGGGCTATGATTGGCATCAGCTCTTGGAAAGGAGGACTATAAAATTTCTGCGACGTGCTTGGAGTTTTTTAGCAGTGTTGATTATCTTGATTGTTGTTATGATGTTTCTAGGTTATCAAAAAATAATGGCTTGGAATGCATTGCAATTTTTGCAAACTCGAGAAATTGCGCCAGATACTGCCCAAAATGTGCAAGCAGAACTATGGGAATTAGCAGGGAAATATCCTTTTGCTGATATTCAATCAGAAATATTAAAAAAAATAGCAGAAATTCAACAAATGAAGCAAGAATGGGCAGTTCAAGATACTAAAACTAAAGATTCTAAATTTTTTCAAATCACTCAAGATACTATCGCATTAGCCAAAAAACTTCAAAAATGGCCAGAGATCAATGAAATCTGCAATAAAGCCCAAGCATTGTTTCAAACATCCGAGCAGCAACAGCAATTGGTGGAAACCCAGCAGGAAATCCAAGAACCTCTCAAGCAATGGCAAACTAAGATGGAAGCCCAAGCCGAGCAACTTTTGCTCAAAGCACAAACTTTGGAACGCAAAGGTGATTTTTATCTAGCAGTGGATGTGTACTATGATATCTTGGATCATCCTTATCTCAAGCAATCCTCTGTGGCTGCTAAAATCCGTTTGCCATTAGTCATCAGCAGCGAACCTAGCTTTGCTCCTTGCTTTATTGGTGGCAAATTTGTTGGCAGAACCCCGCAAATTTACCGCTATGATCCCAACACCTTTCCTAATGTCCAGGTACAACATGCAAAATATAAAAAACAAGATGTCTTTCAATTGCGTACCATATCCCAACATATCTGGAAAATTCATGTCATTGGGAAATAATATCTTGCACAAAAGCTGTTCGATATTCTTTAGCACGAATCTTTTGCAATTCAGATGCACTTAAGCACGTATCTTACTGCGCTTCCCGATTGAATTCAATATAACAATTGCTATACTGTAGGTGCCCAGATTGGTTTACTCATGCTGGATATTGTATTGAATTCGTTTGAGAAGCGTGGTAAGTGCATCGAATTGGTTATCAGAGGTTTCTGTAGTAACACAGAAATCAAGTTTTACAATCCTTGCAATAAAATGCATAATGCAAGTGCTTTATAT
>JAKLHB010000102.1 GCA_022710345.1 Planctomycetota bacterium | reverse complement strand
AAATTTCTCTATTATCTTTAAAACAAAACACTTGCATTTCGAAATTTTGATCTCATGCACGTGCCATCCTATTTTTGCTGGTTACGGAAACGTCTGGTTATTTGAAATGAATCATGAAAAACAATCGTGGTCCAGATATTTTCAATTCCTTTTGCAAGAAAGACAGCACATTTCTCGCCAAGCCGAGTTTTGTGTATCCATGTATGAAACGAGTTAAGATCATCGTGAGTGGAAATGTTCAAGGAGTTGGCTACCGCCATGCAGCAAGAAATGTTGCAGAGGAAATAGGTGTCTATGGCTATGTGATGAATCTTTATAATGGCGACGTAGAACTCGTAGTAGAAGGCGAAGATAGCGCAGTCGCACGTATGATCCTTTGGTCAAACCAAGGACCTTATGGTGCAGAGGTCTCAGATCAAAAAATCGAAGAACAATCGTATCAAGGAGAGTTCCAAGATTTTACAGTCAAACACAGTTGGTAGCCAAATGGTTTCTCAGGTCCGTTATTATGAGACAAAAACAGAAAAGGCCAGCGAATGCTGGCCTTTTTGCTAAAATTCGATTAGTACACGTGAGTGCTCTCTTCCTCGACTACTGGATTCTTTAAGACTGCGGAGATAAGTTCTACTTTGAAGTGGGCAAGACCAACGGTTACACCCTTGGATAGAATTGTGTATTTTATTTTCTTCTTAGGTTGCAAGACTGGGTAAGCCTGGAATACCACACGGTTGCCTTTGATGCTTCCTTGTGCGCCACGTGCAGCTCCTTCATCTACTGGAATTGGACCTTCTGCCCTGACTGGAGCAATTTCTGCTGGGAAGATCGCCACAATCTGGATATTTTGATCTTCAGCAGTACCTTGGTTAGTCACTTCGATGACGTATGTTGTATTTTCATTTGGAGCGATTGGGTCTTCAGTATCAATTATTTCCAAGAGCAGAGAGGGCCGGCCTTTCCATTCTGTGCAGCATGTATGTGCTTTGCACAAACCTTCGGCTGTCCTGACCTCGACTTCGATGCATTCTATGCCTGGAACCATGCAAACCGTGTTCAAAATCACGGATTTTTGTTCACCAGGTCTAATGGTTGGGATAGTCCATACAGCCTGCTGTTCAGTGATCACAGGGTTGCCTTCGGAAGCTCGAATTTGGTGACCAGCGGGAGGGGGAGGTACCCGAGCAGTGATCGTTACCTCAGTCAATGGAACGCTACCAGTATTCTCGAACACAATTTCTGTTTTCTGGATCGTATACAATTGTTGCACTTCAGGGCATCGCACAATGAGTTCACCTTTAGGATATTGTGCCCATAGAGTCATGAAGCTGGTTAGGAAAAGCAAGCATAACTTCATAATTCGTTCCTTTATAACATAATACCTTGGCCGCCTTGAGACTGGCAAGTATAGGTATTTTCAACATCAACTATTGCATAATTACAAACTAAAATAAATCTGGCTATTTTCCAATTAGTACACGGTCGAAGAATCCTACACTTGCCAGTGGTATTTTCAACTAGTATATAATTGCAGACTAAAATAAATCTGGCTATTTCCAATTAGTACACGTGAGTGCTCTCTTCTTCGGCCACTGGCTTCTTCAAGTTTTCGGAAGTGAGTTCTACTCTGACGCGAACCTCTCCCACAGCAGCAGCCTTGCCTACAATTTGGTACTTGATTTTCTGCTTGGGTTGTAAAACTGGGTATGCTGGGAATGTCACACGATTGCCTTGAATGCGGCCTTGCGCGCGGGATGTTGCATCAATTGGGCCTTCTACTTTGGTCGGAATAATTTCTTCTGGAAATATGGCCACAATCTGGATATTCTGATCAGCATCTGTCCCACAGTTGGTGATGGAGATGACGTAGGTGGTCTCATCCCCTGGACCGATTGGGTCTTCAGTATCCAACATTTCCAATAGCAAAGCAGGCTGGCCTTTCCATTGGGTGCAGCAATCAAGAGTCTTAGCAGCAACTCCAGCAGCAGATGCCGTGATTGTTGCACAATGACTACCTTTGGTTTTCCCAACCAAAACAGCATGGTAATTGGCAGATGTACCAGCAGGGAGACTTCCAATGTTCCATGAGTTCCGCTCACCACTTCCTTGAGTGCAATCAAAGGAAATAACTTTTATGTCCGTTGGAAATGCAATGGTAGCAGCGACCTCAGTGAGTTCGATATCGCCAGTATTTACTACGCTGAAAATGACATTAGCCCGTTGGCCAATAAAGAGTTCCCTTGTGCATGATAAAGATAATTCAAAATCACTTTTCGTAACCACTATGTCTGCTTCAGCTTGTACTTGATTCGCATTAGACGAGGTGGCAACAGCACGGGTGATAAAACGACCGCGATCCAACATACGCAAAGAAACAGAGAGTTCCTTTTTTGCTTTTGCAGGTAGATCAAACGGTAGGAACGGAAACTTGTCGCTACCGGAATAAACTATCACTGTTACGCCGATTGCCATTGTGGTCCCTATATTTTCAACCACAATGGTATAACTGACTTGGCTGCCTAATGTAGCAGTAGCAGGACCAACAATAGAAATGGAAAGCTCAGTGCTATCGGCCTTGCAATTTTGTGCACATAGAGCCATCAAGCTTACTATGAAAATTAGACATAACTTCATACCCTCTCCTTTACAAAATATGATACGCTGGTTTACAAAATATGATACGCTGGACCACCCCCACCTTCAGGGGCTGTCCAATGGATGATCTCATAGGGATCCATGATGTCGCATGTTTTGCAATGCACGCAATTGGTGAAGTTGATTTGAAGTTTTTTCTGGCCTGTGCTTGCGTCTTCTACCATTTCATAAACTTGGGCAGGGCAAAAGTATTGGCATGGGTTTCCGTATTCTTGGGTGCATCTGGTGCTGCAAAGGCTGGTATCTGAGAGTTTCAGGTGGCAAGGTTGGTTTTCCTCGTGGGTGGTGCCTGAAAAATAGACAGAAGTGAGTTTATCAAAAGTAAGCACTTTGTCGCCTGGGTAAGACATGGTGGGTTGTGGTGTGCCTGGTTTATGGAATGCCGCAACTTTGGACATGATCTGGTGATCTTTTTGGCTTGGGTATCTTCCCCAAAGTCCACGTCCTCCTGTGATGATTTGCAATGCTGTGTGAAACATTCCAGTCCAAAATCCATGGTGAAAACCTTGGCGAAAATTGCGCACTGGCCATAATTCCTGACGAATCCAACTGTTTTCTAATTTGCTAGCATATTGAGATAAAGTAGCTTCGCCCACATCGTTCTTTTGCAAAGCATCTAAGATGGTCTCTGCAGCCAGCATTCCAGATTTCATGGCTAAATGAATGCCTTTGAGCCGCATGACATTGACTAACGATGCACTATCTCCAATAACCAAAAATCCAGGGCCAAATGATTTAGGAAGGCTCCAATATCCTCCTTCGGGGATGGTCTTGGCTCCGTATCGTTCCAATTTCGCGCCTTCCAAAAGTTGCTTTACATAAGGATGCTGCTTGAATTCTTGAAGCAAGCGATGTGGGTCTGTGAATGGGTCTTTATAATCTAGCCCAACAACTAAGCCAAGGGCCAGGCGATTCTGAGACAATCCATATAAAAAGCTTCCGCCAAATTGATGAGAGCCTAGAGGCCAGCCCATGGTATGCACCACTTTGCCAGCCGGGAAACGTCCATCTTTTAATTCCCATACTTCCTTGACTCCAGTTGCATAGCACATTGGATTGATGCCCTGCAGTCCCTGTTGCTCGATCAGTTGTTTTGTTAAATGGCCTCGGGTGCCTTCTGCTAAAACCACGACTTTAGCCTTGATGTCAACCCCGGCTTGGAATGATGGTTTAGGCTGGCCTTGTTTGTCCACCCCAGCATCGCCAGTTCGCACGCCTACAATTCTGCCTTGTTCTGTCAAAAGTTCTGTGCCTGCAAATCCTGCAAAAATTTCCACTCCAGCCTGTTCAGCCAATTGCCCCATCCATTTGACAAATTTCCCTAAACTAATGAGTTGAAATCCTCGATTGTGCATTTTAGGCGGGACAAAAAGCACGGGGAATTTATATTTTTTGGTGAGGTAATAGATGGAATCTGAGGTAATTTGAGCTTCTAACGGTGGAGGCGTTGGTAAATCTTGAGGATTGGGGAAAAGTTCGGTGAGAATGCGTGTGTCCAAAACTGCGCCAGATAAGCTGTGTGCCCCTAAATTGGCTGCCTTTTCCAACACAATGATTTGGGGATCAGGAACAGGGCTTCCACCTGTTTTTTCTATATTTTGGTTATGCTGCTGCACTAGTTTTTTCAAATACCATGCTAAAGTAAGGCCGGCAGGACCAGCACCGACAATCGCTACATCTACTTCAATCGTATCTCTCACAAAAAGCCCTTTCTATGCATTTTGCATAATCCAAATCAAAAAAAAGGCCAGCACGCGCTGGCCTTTTCTAACTAAAAGCTTCAGTACCGATTAGTACACGTGAGTGCTCTCTTCCTCGGTTACTGGCTTCTTCAAGAGTTCCGAAGTGAGTTCTACTTTGAGGCGGGAATCACCAATGGTTACACCCTTGGATAGAATCGTGAATTTTACTTTCTTCTTAGGTTGCAAAACTGGGTAAGCTTGGAAGACCACACGGTTGCCTTGGATGCTTCCTTGTGCGCCACGTGCAGCTCCTTCACCTACTGGAATTGGACCTTCTGCTCTAACTGGAGCAATTTCGCCTGGGAAAATCGCCACAATCTGAACATTTTGATCATCAGCAGTACCTTGGTTGGTGACTTCGATGACGTATGTTGTATCTTGATTTGGAGCGATTGGGTCTTCGGTATCAATTACTTCCAATAGCAGAGCGGGCTGGCCCTTCCATTCTGTGCAGCACTTCGCTGATCTAGTGAAACCTTGGGCTGTATTGACCATGACTTCGATGCATTCTCTGCCTGGCACGATGCAAACGGTGTTCAAAATGATAGACTTTTGATCACGAGGTCCAATGGTTGGGATAGTCCATACGGCTTGTTGTCCAGTGACTACTGGGTTGCCTTCTGGATTTCGAATTTGGACTTGAGGTGACCAACGAGCAGTGACAGTTACATTGGTGAATGCAACTCCACCAGTATTCTTGAACACAATTTCGGTTCTCTGGAGAGTATTCACATGTCGCATTTCAGGGCACAATACAAGAAGTTCGCCGTTCATTTCTTCAATGACTGTAGGAGCTTCTGCTTGGACTGGTTCAGCATTGCTGGCTGTTGCATTAGCAACGTTACGAGCAACACCGGTTCTAATAGCCTTCACTGGAATTGGAGGCAAGGTTCTGCTTGCGCCAGGTGCTAGATCGCCAATTGCTTGACGATAAGTGCCTTGTGGATAAGAAACCTCTGGTGGGAAGGTATCAGTGACGACTACATCGCGAGCAACACCAGTACCAACGTTGCTAACTGTGATGGAATAATTGAATGTTTCGTTCAATTGAGCTCTAGCCGGAGCAGATTTTACGATCTGAATCTTGGCTACGCCTTTCCATACTGTGCAGCAAGTGCTAGTCTTAGGTGCAACTTCAGCAGCAGATACAGTGACTTTTACACAATGGGTACCTTCGGTTTGTCCCATCAAAACAGCATTGCAAGTGGCAGGGGTACCTGGATTGAGGGTTCCAATACGCCATACTTGTTGACCACCAGTTCCTTGAGTGCAATCAGAAGAAACAACTTGCACGCCTGCTGGATATTCGATAGTAGCAGCGACATTGGTAAGTGGAGCATCACCAGTGTTGACTACACTGAGAGCTACATTTGCACGTTGTCCAACTAAGGCTTCCTTCGGGCATGTTAAACTGAGTTCAAAATCATTTTTCTTAACTTCTGTGCAAGCTTGATCTTGGACTTGGCCAGCATTGGTGGATGCAGCAACAGCTACGTTGCAGAAACGACCGCGTTCAGCAGCCTTCAAAGAAACAGACAGTTCCTTTTTTGCCTTTGCAGGTAGATCAAAGGCTGGGAAAGTAATCGTCTTGCTTCCACTGTCATGGACTAGACCTTGAGGAACTTGATCTGTGACTGTTACGCCAGTAGCAACTGCAGTTCCCTTATTTTCAACAACAATGGTATAAGTGACTTGGCTGCCCAATGTAGCAGTAGCAGGACCAGCTTTACGAATTGCCAGTTCAGCTCTACCAATCATGGTTTCTACACAGTAAATTGGCAATGCAAATGGAGTGTAGCAAATCAGTTGGGCACCTTCTTTATCGGAAACTACCCATACTTTGAGGGTTTGCTTGGCACCTTTGGACATGTTGCCCAAATTCCAAACTAGCTTGTTGGCTTGCATGTCAGCAGGAGGTTCGCTTTTCACATAGCGCAAACCTGGTGGTAACCTTGTCATCACTTGGACTTCGCCGGCATTTTGCAGAGCTTCAACATCCACTTCAGACATATAGGTTTGACCAATGATGGCTTCCCTAGGTGCCTTGGGAGTGGTTCTAATCAAGCAGCATACATCGCAGCAATCTGTAGCAACAACTGGTTCACCGGGGGCTGCTGGGATGACTTTTTTAGCCTGGGGTTGCTGTTTTTGGACAGGCTTTGTGGCTGGGCATAGGCAGCTTGTGGCTGTGAAAATAATCACTAACATCGCCACAAAAACCGAAAGACTAAACTTTTTCATGCAACCTCTCTCCTTCCAAAAGAGAATAGTTTTTTGCAAGGGTAATAAAAATAAATAAAATAATGCTTTTGCATAATTTGCTTATCTAATTGAACTAAAGATATAGCAAATTATCATAATGCTCATTGTAGCTGAAAAAATTTTTTTGTCAATAAAAAATTTTTGGTTTTGAGAAAAGTTATCAAAAAAAACAATGATTACTTAATAAGTAATTATGTTTTAATATGTTATGATCTTAATAAATGAAAAAATTCTTGTTGAATTTCTGGTTCTTGGAAACAGCCATACATACATGAAGTTTTCATGACAGCTTCATGCTTTTGTACCCCTCGCATCATCGTGCAAAGGTGATGGGCTTCTATAATTACTCCAATTCCACTACATTGTAGTTGCTCTAAGATAGTTACAGCAATTTGTTGGGTCAAATTTTCTTGAATTTGTAGCCTGCGAGCAAACATGTCCACAATACGAGGAATCTTGGACAATCCTAAAATTTTTCCCTGAGGTTTATACCCAACATGGCATTTCCCAAAAAATGGTAATAGATGATGCTCACAGAGGGAATATACTTCAATATCCTTAACAAGGACAATATCTTTTAAAGTAGAAGTAAAGATAGCTCCATGAATGATTTCTGAAATATTTTTATGATAACCTTCGGTTAGATATTGAAATGCTGCCGCGGCACGTTCTGGCGTTTTTTCTAACCCTTCTCGATGTGGATCTTCTCCAATTTCTTGCAATAACGAATGATACAATTGCTCTAGCGAATTCATGAAAAAAAATGCCTTTCTAAAATAAAGGAAAAAAAATTGTACCATGAGAATTCCGAAAATTCAAATCTTTTGTTGCTATTCCCATTCAGAGAACTTATAATATAGCCGCTTCATACAATTTGGAAAGATAGAAGGCTATGCAATGGTTTACTTTCGATTTTGCAGTAGTATCTGCTTATTCCCTTCAATCAATTGAGGGGCATTCGCTGCATGAATCTTATGAAAACTATTTTGGTTGTGGAAGATGACCCATTGATTTTTGATTTTTACCATGAATTGCTTGTAGAGCATGGATATCAGGTGCTGCCAGCATTCAACGGGAACGAAGCTATGGAGCAGTTGCAACACCGTCCTGATTTGGTGATTTTAGATATGCTACTTCCAAAAATTCATGGCCGCTCTATTCTTCTTCATATCAAGAAAGTTGCACGAAATTTACCGGTGATCATCAGCACAAGCAAAATTGGCATGCAAGATGATCCAGAAATTCGACTTTCCAATCAGGTCAAAAGATTCCTTCATAAACCTGTGGCACCGGATAAATTCTTGGAAGCTGTGCATCAAGTAATTGCAGAAAATGCACATAAAAATTTAGAGGGAAAAACAATACAAGGATGTTATTTGCAGCAATTTATCGAGGCAGGAAGCAGTGGCGCTGTATATAAAGCCATACGGCAAGAAACAGTGGTCGCTGTAAAATTTTTAAGCCTCAAGCTCGAATATCAAGGAATCAATTCTGCAGAAGCTGAAATTTTGTGTACCATGGAGCACCCTAATATCATTCACATTTTTGAAATGGGCATAGCAGAGGAAATGCCGTTTATTGTGATGGAATATGTAGAAGCTGAAACTGTGCATAAGCTTTTGCAAAAGCAAGGATGGATCAGCTTGGCAGAAGCCTGTTATATTATTCAGCATGTGGCGGAAGGTATGGAGTTAAGCCATACGAAAAGATTGCTACACCGTGATTTGAAACCATCCAATATTCTTTACAATCGTTCAACAAACTGCGTAAAAATTATTGACTTTGGAATTGCAAGGTTAATGGATTCATCAGGGAATGCAGAAGTGATTGGCAGTCCATATTATATGTCGCCAGAACAATGCCAAGGTTTTGCGTTGAATCCAATGTCGGACATCTATAGCTTAGGTGTTACATTTTTCCAGATGATTACGGGTATAGTCCCATTTGACCGAGCAAACGCGGTAGAAACCATGCTGGCTCATATCCAAGCTCCGATAGAATGGCCACAAAAGCTAGTTCAGCCGATTCCAGACTCAGTGAAAAACATTCTCAATAAAATGATGGCCAAAGAACCTAATAGCAGATACTTGAGTATGAAGCAAGTAAGCCTGGCTTTGCAGGAAGTACAAGTCAATTGAATCCAAGAAAGGAAAAAAATGGCCGCAAAACTTTGTTGGAAACCTATAGGACGACCTGGTTTTGCAGGACAAAAGCGAGACAAATTGGTCGCGCATTGGGATGAAACGTATGGACAAGGCAATTGGAAGATTATGCATGAAGTGCAGGGCCAATATTATGATTGGCTAGATGCGCTGATTCAATTTTATGAACAAGCATATTATGTCTTTTTACAACAGCATGAAGACATTCTAAATTGGCTTTGCTCCATAGCTTCGGATGTATATGATTCAAATGTTACGAATGTCCATTCTGGCCTGGATTACAATATCCAAGAGGGGACTTCCAATCATATGCAGGATATAGCAATCCGTCGGGTTGTCCAAAGATTGGGCCGAAAATTTGAAGGCAGTGAATTGTTGCAGATTCGAGGATGGCGGAGCAAAGGGGCCCGATTATCCCCAGGTGTCGTGCCTTTTCATGAACCAACCTGGATTCTACAGCCTGAGCTTCAATCTTGGTGGAAACCTCATACCGTTGAATCTTTTTGGCAAAGCAATAAAATTATGCTTGTTCAACAACCATTCAGTCAGGAGAATGAGGCATGAGTTTACCTGTTGAAGCTGTCTTGCAAATGGCACCTGATTCAAGCTCACAAGCGGCTGGAAAAAAATTAGCCAGCCCAAAAGATTGGAAAAATCTTGGCCAAAATGATACAGCTATTTGGGGAGAATGCCAAGGAAGTGCTTTATACCAGGTAAAGACAGACAAAATGGGCCAAGGCTATAAGTGTACATGCCCAAGTCATAAATTTCCATGTAAACATGTGCTAGGACTTTTGATCATGTTTGCCCAAACTCCCCAGCATATTCGTGAAGCCAAGCCGCCTGCCTGGGTTGAAGAATGGCTTACCAAACGTCAGGCTGCTGCTGAGCGCAAAGTAGCCCAACAAAGTGGCGAAGCCAAACCAAAAGATACCGAGGCCAGCACCAAGGCTGCTGCCAAACGTCGAGAAGAACGCCAACAAAAAATTTTAGATGGACTAGACCAACTTGAACTATGGCTGTATGATTTAATCCGCAATGGCCTGGCCAATCCTCAAATTCAAGAGCCAAAATTCTGGGCAGAACGTGCAGCAAGGCTTGTGGATGCTCAAGCGCCTGGCATTGCACCACGACTACAACGTATGGGATAAATTCCAACTGCCTTTCCACAATGGGAAGAACGCCTCCTTGCTCAATTAGGCAAATTAGCCTTGCTTACCCATGCATACCGCCATGCAGAAACACTCGCCTCTGGTTATCAAGCCGACCTATACCAACAAATCGGCTGGACATATCAAGAAGATGAATTGCTAGGACTAGGAGATAAAACAAGCGATCAATGGTGCCTTTTGGGGCAGTTTGAAGAAGTGGTAGAAAAATTGAGACAGCAACGAACTTGGGTAATCGGAAAGAAAAGTCACAGGACCGCCTTGATTTGGCAATTTGCCCCGCTTACGAGGCCTTTTAACGAGCTCATCCTTCCTGGAACATCGCAGGTAGGTGAGCTTTTATATTGGCCAAGCGCATATCCTCTGCGTGCTAAATTTTCCCAGCGATCTGGGCCTCTAGAACCTTGGATTGGCCCTATCCCTGGGCATGACACCATTGAATCTTTTTTCAATGAATTGGCCCCAATCATTGCAAAACAGCCCTGGCTTGAATTCTTCCTTTGTATTTTGCACAAAGTCAAGCCTGTTATGGAAAAAAATCAATGGTACATTCAAGACCAAAAAGGCTGTGTACTGCCACTCAATAATGAACAATGGCAACTTCTCGCCCTATCTGGCGGTCATCCTGTCACCTTAGCCAGCGAATGGGATGGCTATTGCCTCAAGCCCATGTTGGTCTCTCCAGACCAAAGCAATTGTATACTTTTGGCAAATAAAAGCACTGTATAATGGACATAGCCTGATTTTAAACTACATTTTGTACCTTATAGGCCAAAATTGAAATTTTGCAGTTCTTTGAAAAAACGTAGCCGTGAGCAACCTAAAATTCCATTCAGCGATGTTGAGTTGTATCGTTTGTCTCCTTACAAATCGCTCACGATGACGTTCACGGCTACACCGAGATGTTAACGATACATCACGTTAGCCACGCAACGCGCAATCTTGCAACAAGATCGGAGGTTATCTTGAATACAGAGCACCCTGTGATCAAGCAAGCCCTTGTTGGAACAGCGAATCCAATCCAGCCATTGGATTTACTCCTACAATCTGCTTGGATCCCAAAAACAATTGCGAATCTCATGCAGGCCACATCTGTCCAGAATCAAGACCAAAAATTTTTACTGCTTTCAGGTCTTCTCAGCATCTATCGTACAGCAGGCTATACGCCGGCCCAACTCACCAGTAAAATTGAGGCATGTCCTATAGACCAAGAAAATCCTTGTTCTCCTGAAGTGGCAAAGCTATTGCAAACAATCCTGGATAGTCTTTTGAGCAGAAAAGAAGAAAAAATCTCTTTGCTGCAACATGAGTTTGCATTATCCACTGAAAGAATTTTAAAATGGGCATTGCAACTCATATATAAAAAGCATCAACGAATTCCACACACGCTTTTGCTGGATTTTTTAGAACTCGCTACAATCAACCCTTCCTTTGCCCAAGTAGTGGCCCAAGCAGCAGGGCAACGAGGGCTTTGGTTAAGTCAATTTCGTCCTGAATGGAACTGGGTCGCTCAAAAAGTCATGCCTACTACACCAGAACAACTTCAAAAAATTTGGATACAAGGCACAGAACGAGAAAGAAAAGAAGCACTTGCAGCCATGCGTGCTCTCAACCCGAATGAAGCACGAGCATGGTTAGAATCTGTGTGGTCTCAAGAAAAAAGTGAACTTAGGTTTGATTTTTTAGAAATCTTAGAACAACACTTAAGTCAGGCTGATGAAGCATTTCTTCACAAGATCCTCAGCGATCGTAGTGAAAAAGTCATTCGTCTAGCGGCTGACTTTGCAGCTCAAATTCCAAACTCAGGCTTACAAAAAAAATTGCAACCGATTGGAATAGCACTGATTCAATCAAAAGCAAGCGGGAAATCAAAAGCAAGCAAAAAGCCAGGAATTTGGGAACTCGAATTGGATGCCTTGCCCGATGATCTGCCTCCTGAATGGCGACAATGTGGGGTTGTGGAAAAAACTGTGTATGGTCTAGGCAAAAAGCATTGGTGGGCCTATCAAGTGCTTGGTCGTATTTGCCCAGACTTTTGGGAAACCCATTTTGGCAAAAAACCAGCGGAATTAGTAAGCCTGCTATATCACTCCGATGCTGTGTTATGCCTAGCAGAATCCATTGCCAATGCAGCTATCTTGCATAAAAAACTCATTTGGATAGAAGCATTGTATGACTGGTGGCTCACAGTAGATCAGCATATCAAAAAGATTCAAGGCACTTTGCAAAACCAGGATATATGGATATATCAATTGCTCAAAGCCATGCCTTCCGACATGATGGAAAAGAAAATCGAGCGACTTTGGGAAGCTGTGGAATATCATCAATATATTTTGTCTGCTTTGTCTGCTTTGCCTGTGCCTTGGACCCCTATCTTTGCAAACAAGTACCTCCAGGTCCTACAAGCTTATTTTACACAAAATAATTTTGATACAACGATGGAAGATATCTTGCTGAACAGTTTCAAAATCATAGTGAATGCACTTCCAAGAGAATGCTGGGATCGAGCATTATTTGTATGCCAGACTATACAAGCAAAACTAGAGAATGACAAATCAGCGTATAAAATTCAAAAAATTCATAAATTTCAAGAACTAATTGAATTACAGAAAAAATTTATATAAGGAGATTCTAGTGAGTGCTCGCAAAGCCAAAAAGCAAGAACCTAGTGATGCACCAGAAACTGCGGCCGCAATCCAACCAGCGCCTCCCACAGTTTCTCCAACAACAAACCCTCAGGAAGCTAGCACGATCCAAGTCCAGGAACCAAAAGGAAAAGCTCCCAATGCTGCTCAACCAGCACCTGCAGCAACCAAAACCCAACAAGTCATTCGAGCTCATGCTGAGGAACAATTTCAAGCAGAATTAGCAGAGCTGAAAAAAGTAGATCAAATGCCAAAGCCTGCCAATTGGCAACTTTCCCCTTGGGCTGTGAAGCTGTATCTAATGGGTGGTAAACTTGAAAATAAATTTATTATTAGTCCAAAATATATTGGCAATCCACAACTCATGGAAATTGCGATCGCAACTCTGGCCACAGATCGAGCCTTGTTACTCTATGGACTTCCTGGCACAGCAAAATCTTGGGTAAGCGAGCATCTTGCTGCTGCTGTTTCTGGCGATTCCACCTTGATGATCCAAGGCACAGCAGGAACAGATGAAGGAGCGGTGCGCTATGGATGGAACTATGCGCGTCTCCTGGTGGAAGGGCCATCCAGACAAGCCCTGGTCGAAACGCCTATGATGCGTGGCATGGAGCAAGGCAAAATCGTGCGTATCGAAGAGCTCACCCGCATATCCAGCGATGTGCAGGATACCCTGATCACGATTTTATCAGAAAAAACCTTGCCTGTCCCTGAACTCAACACAGAAGTGCGTGCTCAACAAGGATTTAATTTGATTGCAACCGCAAATAACCGCGATAAAGGGGTCAATGAGCTTTCCAGTGCCCTCATGCGCAGATTCAACACCGTGATCCTGCCTGTCCCAGATACCATGGATCAGGAAATCCAGATTGTGCAAAAGCGTGTGACGGATTTAGGCAAAGCACTCCAAATCCCAGCAGAAGCACCTGCGCTCGAAGAAATTCGACGTGTGGTGACCATATTCCGAGAATTGCGCAGTGGAATCACCTCAGATGGAAAAACCAAAATCAAAACACCTTCTGGCACTTTGTCCAC
>JAKLHB010000101.1 GCA_022710345.1 Planctomycetota bacterium | reverse complement strand
GTGTTTTTTGCCGCGAAGCGGCTTGGGGATAAAGCCTGGGGTTTCTAACCCCAGGTGGAGATGTATCTTTCAGTGCCCTGAAGGGGCACCGGAAACTTCCTAGCAGAGCAAATTTTTTTGCCGCGAAGCGGTTTAGGAATAAAGCCTGGGGTTTTTAACCCCAGGTTATGTCGGCTCCAGAAAATGATTTGACTTTATGTAAGCCATAAAGTTAGCAAAAATTTAGACAAAAGCCGATCCATGGATCGGCCCAATTTTTAAGTACAGGAGTTTTGCCAATGAAAATAATGATGCAATTCTTGTTATTCTGTGCACTGATGCCTATATGGGCACAGTTTGATATTTTGGAAGAACCTGTGAAAGTGAGTATTCAGCAAAAACAGGTCAATGATCGTACCTTGGTGGTTGAAATTTATTTGGACATTGCAAAGGATGTTCATGTTTATACATCCCAAGAACAATTTTTTGAGATCAAAGAAACAAAATCTGCTGCGCTGGGGCCAATGCAAGTGCAATTGCCTCCGCCTAAAAAATATTTTGATGAAATCACAGAGACAGAAATAGATACATACAGTGACAAACAAACCATTGTGCTGCAAAAACCCTATACTGGCCAAGCTGGAGAAAAATGGGAATTTGCAGGATTTATTCAATATCAGGCCTGTGATAAAAGCATTTGCTATCCACCCAAAAAAACAGCGTTTGCTTTTGCTGGCGTGATTCAGAATATTTCCTTGAGCCCAGTACCTACAACTGGCCCAGATAGCCAGGTAAATGCAGGCACAGAAAAAACAGCAATTCCAGCAGATTGGGAAACCTGGCTTGTGCAATTCAAGCTCCTTCGTGGTAGTTATGGCTATATGGGAACCCAAGATTTTCTAAAGTTTTTAGAAGGACAAGCGCAGGATACTTTTGCCAACAAAAGCATCTGGCTGATTTTGGGAATCATTCTGCTAGGCGGGCTTGCTTTGAATTTGACACCTTGCGTGCTACCCATGATCCCCATCAACTTAGCGATCATTGGAGCAGGTGCCCAGTCTGCCTCTCGATCCAAAGGTTTTTTGCTGGGGCTTACTTATGGTATAGGTATGGCATTAACATACGGAACATTAGGTGTGGTGGTGGTGCTCACAGGCTCTCAATTTGGCAGTTTTAATGCTTCACCTTGGTTTAACTTTGCAGTGGCAGTCGTGTTTGTGATTTTAGCCCTTGCTATGTTTGATCTAATCCAGATTGATTTTAGCAGATTCAGCCGGGCCAAACTTAGCAAAGAGCAAAAAGGAAAATTCATCACTGCTTTTTTCATGGGTATTTTAGCCGCATTGCTAGCAGGCGCATGCGTTGCTCCTGTGCTCATTTCTGTGCTGGTCTATTCCCACAGTTTGTATGTTGCTGGCATTCGCACTGGCCTTTTATTGCCTTTCTTATTAGGTGTAGGCATGGCTTTGCCCTGGCCATTGGCAGGAGCAAGTCTCTCTTTCTTGCCAAAACCTGGCGGATGGATGAACAAAATCAAATATGGATTTGGAATTTTTATTTTGCTCATGGCTGCTTATTATGGTTATCTAGGAATAGAATTGATGCAGCCTGCGGATACCTCCAAAATCGAGCATGACAAGACCATTTTTACTTCCCTTTCAGAAGGATTGCAAGAAGCTAAAAAATTACAAAAACCAGTTTTCATTGATTTTTGGGCCACCTGGTGCAAAAATTGCATAGCTATGGAAAAAACAACATTCCAAGAAGCACAAGTCAAAACCGCATTGCAAAAGTTTGTTGTCATAAAATACCAAGCAGAAGACATGGATGATCCCAAGCACAAACCTGTAATCGAATATTTTAAAAAAGCATTGCAATTGCCCACGTTTGGCTTACCCACTTATGTAGTTCTGGAACCAAAACCATAAAAAAAGGGCGGATTGCTCCGCAAAAGGGCCTCGGTGGAATCCATCGAAGCCTTTTTTGAACCAAAACCATAAAAAAAGGGCGGATTGCTCCGCCCTTTAGTAGATGGCACAAAAATCAACATTGTGCACATGGAGGGAATAACAAAAAGGGCGGATTGCTCAGCCCTTTAGTAGAACTCTCGATAAGATATGCAGCAAATTTTTTTGCCGCGAAGCGGTTTGGGAATAAAGCCTGGGGTTTCTAACCCCAGGTTATGTCGAGTCTTATCGTGTCCTGACAGGACACAGGAAAACGCAGCATTCTATCAAAGAGAACTTTTATTTCCGAGCGAATTTTATTTTTTTTGATTGATACAGATTAAGGATATTTTTTAGTATATTCTAGCACAACAAGTTAGAATTTCCGAAAATCCGCCCTTTAGGACTGCATTTAGAATCGCCGTGCATATTATTTTTGCTATATAACAAAAAGGGCGGATTGCTCCGCCCTTGAGGACTTAATTATTTTCGGGAAAGTTTAAGCGCGGGGATACTGAATTTGCGCTTGAGCAGCCGCCAACCGAGCAATAGGCACCCTGAATGGGCTGCAGGAGACATAGTTCATATTAATCTGATGGCAGAACACCACAGAATCTGGATCGCCGCCATGTTCTCCGCAAATGCCAATTTCAAGATTTGGCTTCACGCTTCGGCCTTTTTCAATAGCCATACGCATCAAGAGGCCAACGCCTTCTTTATCAATGCTTTGGAATGGGTCGGCTGCAAAGATGCCAAGTTGCACATACTGTGGCAAGAAACTGCCAGCATCATCACGAGAGAAACCGCAACCCATCTGAGTTAAGTCATTGGTTCCAAAAGAGAAAAATTCGGCTTCTTGAGCAATTTCATTCGCCGTAATCGCAGCACGTGGAACTTCGATCATGGTACCAAGCATAAAGTGGAAATTCGGCAAGCCATATTGCTTCTTCACTTGTTCAGCTTCTTCGAGCACCAACTTCTTTTGATGCACAAATTCTTTGACATGGCCAACAATAGGGATCATGATTTCTGCAATGACATGTACGCCTTCTTTGGTCAATTCAGCAGCGGCTTCCAAAATAGCGCGTGCTTGCATTCTGGTGATTTCAGGATACACAATGCCTAAACGACAGCCACGATGGCCAAGCATTGGGTTGAGTTCATGCAGTTGTTCCACACGAGCTTTGATCTTTTCAATAGAAGAGCCGGTTTCTTGGCTGAATTTTTCCCATTCGCTTTCTTGAGGAACGAATTCATGAAGCGGAGGATCCAAGAGGCGAATGATCACAGGCAAGCCTTCCATAGCTTTGAAAATGCCCAAGAAATCTTCTTTTTGATATTTGAGCAAACTATATACAGCTTTCTCACGATCTTCTTGGCTCTCGGCCATGATCATCTTGCGCATCGCAGTGATACGTTCTGGACCAAAGAACATGTGTTCTGTACGGCATAAACCAATGCCTTGTGCACCAAATTTGCGAGCGACTACAGAATCTTTGGGATTATCAGCATTCGTGCGTACACCGATTTTTTTGATTTCATCGCACCAACCCATGAATGTCCTGAATTCTTCGTTCTTCTCTGGATCAATACGAACTACAGGCATGGCACCTTTATAAACCTTGCCAGCCGTACCATTCAAAGTAACGACATCGCCTTCATGCAGAACTAAGCCACCAATGGTCACAGTCCCTGCATCAACATTGATGTCCAACATACCGCAACCAACTACGCAGCATTTTCCCCATCCACGTGCAATTAAAGCAGCATGAGAAGTCATACCACCCTTAGCAGTGAGGATGCCTTCGGAAACGTGCATACCATGAACATCTTCTGGCGAAGTTTCAGTGCGAACTAGAATGACTTTTTCCTTTTTGCCAAGCTCTTCTGCCTTTTTAGCCGTGAGGACAATTTTACCAACTGCGGCACCAGGGCCTGCTGGCAATCCACGAGCAATTGCAGTGACTTGTTTTTCAGCAGCAGCATCAACAATAGGGTGGAGCAATTCATCCAATTGGCTAGGTTTCACGCGCATCACAGCAACTTTCTTGTCTGTGATCAAACCTTCCTTCATCATATCAACAGCCATACGAACTGCAGCAGGACCATTTCTCTTGCCTGTGCGAGTTTGTAGCATATACAATTTGCCTTCTTGGATGGTAAATTCAATGTCCTGCATATCCTGATAGTGCTTTTCTAATGTGGCACGAATTTCTATGAGTTGGCGATATGTATCAGGCATGGCTTTTTCCAAAGTGGGCAATTTCTCATTGGCATAAGATTTCGAGTTTTCGTTGATCGCATAAGGAGTGCGAATTCCAGCCACTACGTCTTCGCCTTGAGCATTGGGTAGCCATTCACCAAAGAATACATTTTCCCCTGTGCCTGGGTTACGAGTGAACCCAACACCAGTGGCAGAAGTATCGCCCATGTTGCCGAACACCATGGATTGAACATTGACCGCAGTGCCCCAATCTTCTGGGATTTTTTCAATTCTGCGATATTCAATGGCACGTTTGCCATTCCACGATTGGAAAACAGCAGAGATCGCGCCCCAAAGTTGTTCTACTGGATCGTCTGGGAAAGCTTTTCCTAATACTTCGTGAACCTTGGCTTTGAAAATTTCGCATAGTTTTTGAAGGTCAGCGGCGGGAATTTCTTTATCTTCTTTATAGCCTTTGCTTTTCTTCAATTCACTCATGATGTGTTCGAGCTGTTGACGAATTCCTTGTCCTTCTGCTGGTTCAATTCCAGCAGCCTTTTCCATCACAACATCACTATACATCATGATCAATCTGCGATAAGAATCATAAACAAAACGATCGTTTTTGGTTCTCTTAATCAAGCCAGGAATTGTAGCAGTTGTTAATCCTACATTCAGAATAGTTTCCATCATACCTGGCATGGATTGACGAGCACCGGAACGGACAGACACAAGCAACGGGTCCTTCGTATCTCCAAACTTGCGACCCATTGTCTCTTCAGTACGTTTTAGACCAGCAGCAACTTGTTGTTTCACTTCTTCTGGATAATTACCACCTTTTTGGAGATAAATCGTGCAAACTTCAGTGGTAATGGTAAAACCTGCCGGCACTGGAATGCCAATTTTTGCCATTTCGGCTAAACCAGCACCCTTACCGCCAAGCAGTTCCTTCATTTTGCCGTGGCCTTCAGTATAATTGCCACCAAATGCATAGATATATTTCTTTGCTTCGGTCATCCAAAAAACTCCTTGTGATAAAGAAGCAAATCTATTGATTCCTCTGACTCTCAGAGGACGAATTTCAAAGTTCGGAAATTCGGCTTTATTAAATATCAGTGCAATGACTTTGTCAAATATTCTTTAGAAAAAAAAATATTTTTTTTATGAATTTCTATAACACTAATTCTAAATTAAGGTTATAAACTATTTTTATTTTTTAAAATTTTTTTCTTGCATTTTTAGTATTTTAATACTATAATAATAGTATATTTTAGTACTAAAAAACTAAAATAAGAAACATTCAAAAACTTTTCTCCCTATCCTTTGTAGGAGCAATAAATATGAAAACAACTTCTAAAAAATACTTGACTTTGTTTTTCTTGATTCTTTGGGTTAGCATTGCCTGTGCCCAAGAGATGTTTTATCATCAAAGAGAAATTCAAGCCTCTGCCTTGATCAAAGGCAATCTTCAACAACTGAGGCAGCAAAGCCTAGCCAAGCAATGGCAATTTCAATTAGGTTATACGGCTGCTATGGATGTGCCATTAACACAATTGGCCGGACTAAAGGCACCCGCAAATCTTGAGCAGCAAATGTCTCAACAAAATCAATTTGCCCAACAATTGATCACAATAGATGATCAAGAAAAAGCAAAATTCATCCAGGCATATCCTGGAAAATTGCCAGAATTAAGCCTAAAACCAAATCCTGCTGCATCAGCCTTTGATTGGCGAAAATTAGGCAAAGTAACCCCAGTACGCAATCAAATGAACTGTGGCAGTTGCTGGGCATTTGCCACCCTAGGAGCGTATGAAGGCAACTACATGATTCGGAATATTGGCTCTATAGATGCTTCAGAACAATGCATCCTGAATTGCAGCGGAGCCGGTTCCTGTGGTGGTGGCTGGTGGGCATTTAATTTTTTAATGAGCAATGGAACTGCATCAGAAGCTGATTATCCTTATAGTGCCAATGATAAACCTTGCCTCGCATCTTATAGCGCACCGTATAAAGCAGTTGCTTGGGGATATGTCAAAGCAAGCAATAGCATCCCATCGGTGGCCGAGCTTAAACAAGCCCTTTGCACCTACGGCCCATTAGCAGTTGCAGTCTATGCATCCCCAGCTTTCCAAGCCTATACAGGCGGCATTTTCAATGAATTTGCAGGCGGCACCATCAATCACGGCGTTACACTGATTGGATGGGACGATTCCAAAAAAGCATGGCTTATTAAAAATTCTTGGGGAACTGCCTGGGGAGAAACCTGCGGCTATGGTTCTGAACGCGGGTATATGTGGATATCTTATAACTGCAATTCCATTGGATACGCTGCAGCATGGGTCAAGGCTAGAAGCCTTTTCTATCGCTTGCCCATCCATTTTGACAAACTGATCCCAAAATACATCATCCCAATACAACCCGTAAAACCTTTGCCATTGAAACCTGTGCAGATCAACCCTCGAACTCCTATTCCCAAATATCCTATCCAACCTGGGAACTAGATAAAACAGAAAGGGAAGTCCTCTCAATTGGACTTCCCTTTTGTATTTGCTTGTGCTTTCCGATCTTCGCTCCTAATTCATTCATTAGATTGATGCAATTGCAAAAAAAGGCTATGTCCGCGACATAGCCTTTTTTGTTTTGAGAAAGGAATATTATTATGATGAAAATGATGCGTAAGTATTGACACCTAAGCTAATATAGAAAATGAGTTATATCTTTTTTTATGCCATGCTATTAGTGTAACCTAATTGCACATCGGAACCCTAGACGATTTTTGCGATCTCCAGGGCCGTCGCCTGTGCCTCTGGTGGTTGTGCGAATGCGCTTGACATCATTCATCCAGCATCCGCCTCGACCTACCCTGCAACGCCCTGTTTCTGAGCCTTGCGGATTTTTTTTAGGAGAATGCTTATAATACGTGGGATCAAACCAATCCCAACACCATTGCCAGACATTGCCGGCCATGTTCGAGCATCCATAAGGGGAAAGGTCTTGAGGAAACTTATCCACTGGAGTAGTGCTTTTGTAGGCATTATCAAAATTACAAATCGCTAGAGTCGGCAATTCATTGCCCCATGGATAAATACGGCCATCATTTCCACGTGCTGCAAGTTCCCATTCAGCTTCTGTGGGAAGACATTTTCCTGCCCATGTTGCATAAGCATAAGCATCCCACCAATCTACACCAACCACAGGATGGTTGTCTTGATTCCATTCCTTACTATACCAGAATTGAGGAACATGGATTTTTTCAGTGGGTTCATCTGGATGGCACCATGGTGTTGGATGTTGTCCTATTTTGGATAATTCTTCTAAAAAGAGGCGATACTGACGATTGGTCACAGGATACACATCCATTAAATATGCATCTAGCTCCACTTCATGGATTGGGCTTTCATCATAATCTGCACGATCTGAATCATCGCCCATCAAGAAAGAACCGCCTGGAATGGCCACCATGGGTGCTCCATCTTTTTCAGAGATAATATGGCCTGCTTCCACCATAAAATTGCCTGAGATTTTTTCGAGCAAATTTTCAGGAATTGGGGCTGGTTGCACAGCAGGCTGGGCATACACAAGAGGGAAGCTTTCTGCATCATGGCATACTTCAATGCTAGTCTGGCTTTCTCCATTCATGGCTAGTTGCAAGCAACTGAGCATCTCTTGCATGGATTTATAGCGATCTTCTGGCTTTTTATTGGTGGCTTTGCGCAAAATAGGTTGTATAATCTCTGGAATACTTTCCCAAACAATATCATAAGGCTCTTCGCCAGTGAACATATAGCACAATGTTTTGCCAAAAGAATAGATGTCGCTTCGTTGATCCACACCATGGAAATCCGCGCGCTGCTCAGGTGAGGAATAGTATAGTGTATAAAAGGCTTCACCGCTCAAGGTCAATGTTGAATCTTTTTGCCATTTTGCTAAGCCAAAATCAATGATCACTGGACCACGGCTCGTAAGCACCACATTGCCTGGTTTCAGATCACGATGAATGATTCCTGACTCATGTGCATACGCCAATCCTTGACCAATGGCATAGCCAATGGCTAAGCCTTGTTCAAGTTGATATGGTCCATGTTTTTGGACATGCTGCTGCATATCGCAACCATCCAAATATTCCATGATTACGCAGGGATACTTGGCAGAGATATTTAAAAAATCATAAATTTTGACCACATTGGGATGGGCTAAGATTTTTGCTGTTTGTCCAGCCTGAATAAAGCGGTTGCGTGCCCCTGGATAAGTTTCTTCAGGCAAAAGTAGTACTTTGATGGCCACAGGAATATTCTTTTCCAACCAAAGTGCTTTATAAACCACTCCCATACCGCCTTTGCCTATGATCCCTTGCATTTGATATTGCTCTGGTGGAAAGAGTGCTAATTCAGGCTTTTGCTGGATTGCCATAATATAAGCTTGAACCGCTTCTGGGTATCTTTGCACAGCTTGCAATGCTTGAAAATAGTTAAAATATAATTCAGGTGATGTTGGGCAGTGCCTCAACACGTCTTCCATGATATTGAGACTTTGGCAAATTTTTTCTGAACTATACAAGCTGATGACTAAAGAATTCACTGCAATGGTTCTTTGATTTTCAGGAAAAGATTCCCATCCAATAGACTTAACCATAGTACTTAGCTCATTGGCAAGCTGCAATTCATCGTGCGATGGTTTTTGCAACACCATTTCAGGATGAATGGTCTGTGCAGTAGTTCGAGTTCGTTGCATTTTCTCTAATTTTGCTAGAATTTCTAAGGCCTGGTCTAGCTTGCTTTTGATTTCTACATGATCATCCCTCAATTGGTCTAGGCGTTCAAATAAAGAGCCAAAAAGGTCTTGATATTTTTTCTGCAAGTTGTATAATTCATCAATCTTAGCTAGATGAGTGAGCTGTGATCCTAATTTAGCTATTTCAGTCAACTGGTTTTGTTTTAAGGCAGCCTCTAGTTTTTGCCTGATCTCGGCTAATTCTTTTTGCACACGTTGTTGATTTAAATGCTCCACTAAATCTGCTAAAGATGGAGAATTAGCCAAAATAAAATTAAAATGTGCGATCAATCCTTCGAGGAGTAAATTGCGTTCCCAAAGCAGTTCTAACAATTCTCGGGCATTGGGCATCCGTGTTTGAATCCGATCAATGATCAAAATTCCCATGTCTTCAGCAGTTTCTTCATTGGTTTGGCTCAAAGCTTCCAGCAAGGCTTGTTCATCAAAGGATTCAAAATTCAGGATTTCATCTTGGATTTCCATCAATTGCTGGCACTGCTTCAAGGTCGCATTCAAATATGAATCTAGTTTTGTGCCTGTGAGATTGCGTTGCACTGCAAACGGGGTGATGACCTCCTTTGCAAATTTTTCTGCAAATTGCTTTCGGCTTTGCGGCACAAGCAAGGTTTTTCCGCCTAAGACTAATTCGAGGGTTTTGATGGCTTCATGCCATGCACGCTGCATGTTCTCACTGATGATCTTTGCGCTTTGTTTATAGCGTTTGAGTTCTTCAGCAATGCTATCTGCCAGCATCCCGCCTGGGCATAACCCATTCACCAAACCAGAAGCTACCCAACTGAATAGATTCAGTATAGCTTTCATAATTTTCCTCCTACAAGATAATGAAAAGATTAAAAGCATTGTAACCTATTTTTGTATATTTCCAAAGAATTTATTGGAAACACAGTAAATTTTAGCTAGAATTAGTAAAATGAAACAGAAAGGACAATTATGCAAAAAAATGGTGAACCAGTTCAGTCGGCAGAAGGGTCTCTGCCAAAAGTAGAACATTGTGGAGGCTGAGGCACAAAAGCTTCGGCGCAGTTGCAGCCACCACGATTGGATCAGAAGTTTGTCTGTGGTCAGTACATGCACCAAGGCAAAATCTTTCCTCAAATATCTAGCCGGTTGACAAAATTGGATACCTTAGGAACATGGAAAGTACGCTTTGACATTGGCAGGATGTCCTACACCGTTGATCCAGGTGTCTATGCATTAGGGCAACCTACCATTCATTCTCCTATCTTGGTCACTGCAAATTATAAGCTCACCTTTGATGCTTTACGCAGCGCAATTCCTGATCTCACGGCATGGATATTGGTACTCGACACCGATGGAATCAATGTTTGGTGCGCTGCTGGCAAAGGCACATTTGGCACAGCCAATTTATTCAAGCACATCGAACAATACCAAATTGCTGAATTAGTATCGCATCGAGAACTGATTTTGCCACAATTGGGAGCGCCTGGTATATGTGCTCATGAAATCCAGAAAATATCTGGATTTCGTGTAATTTATGGCCCAATTTTAGCCAGAGATATTCCTGCATTTATGGCCCAGGGAAAAAAAGCAACACCTGCGATGAGGATCAAGACTTTTCATTGGCAAGAGCGCATGGTTTTGGTCCCCATCGAAACAGTGCATGGTATGACTCGGATGTTTTGGCTTCTCATGCTCATGTTTTTTTTATCACTCTTGCTGCATTATCATAATATGCAATTGGGTCTGATGATTGGGCTCAAGTGTATGGCCACATTATTGTCTGCATTTTTCGTCGCAGTGACCCTGACTCCCTTATTGCTGCCCTATATCCCTGGCCGGGCTTTGACCATTAAAGGATGGAATATTGGGATGCTATGGGTTTGCATTTTAGGGATCATCCAATATCACAACATGCCATTCACTTGGCTAGAATTTGGTGGGCTTGCTAGCATTGGCTTAGCCATCACTGGATTTTGTGCCATGGAATTCACTGGCGCAACGACGTATACATCTTTATCCGGAGTCAAAAAAGAAATGCGTTGGGCTGTTCCAATGCAGTTGATGCTTTTAATTCTTGGTTGGATCAGTTGGTGTGCCTCTAATATTGGATACGTTGTATCTTGAATGAATGTTTGATCCTCCAATGAGAAAGGTCAATGCTATGCCAAAACTACGGTACTTAGCTAATGTAGCCACACTGCGTTTGGATTCCGAAAGATGTGTTGGCTGTGGAATGTGCATCGAAGTCTGCCCTCATGCTGTATTTGTCTTGCAAGACCAAAAAATTTGTATCCAAGACCAGGATGCATGCATGGAATGTGGTGCCTGTGCTAACAATTGTCCGGCCAATGCATTGCACGTGAAAGCAGGCGTTGGTTGTGCCACTGCTGTGATCAATACCGCATTGGGACGAACAGGTGATTGTTGCTGTGTGATTGAAGAAAAGGAATGAACTATGCAGTTTTCCAAAATTTCTTCGGAAATCTTTCAAAAGATTCAAAATTTACTTGGAGCCACGAATGTGATTGTGGACAAGGAAAAAATGTACGACTATAGCCATGACGAATTTGCAGCTTTATCTCATACATATTTTCCGGAAGTTGTTGTCAAGCCTAAAAACACGGGCGAAGTGAGTGAATTAGTCAAACTTGCTAATCGCGAGCATGTTCCCATCACGCCTAGAGGCGGTGGCACAGGGCTATGTGGTGGTTGTGTGCCTATTTTTGGAGGCATGGTTTTATCCTTGGAGAGGATGAACCGCGTGGTGGAAGTAGATCGCCAAAACCTCATGGCTGTTGCTGAGGCAGGGGTTCCATTAGAACAATTTTACCATGCGATTGAAGCCGAAGGGCTCTTTTTTCCTCCACATCCAGGAGACGAAAGTGCAACGATTGGAGGAGTGATTGCCACCAATGCAGGCGGAGCAAGAGCAGTGAAATATGGTGTGATCCGCAATTTTGTGCGAGGAATTGAAGTCGTGCTTCCCACAGGTGAGATCACACGAATTGGAGGCAAACTCATCAAAAATAGCTCGGGTTATAGCCTGCTACATTTGATGATTGGTTCAGAAGGCACCCTTGGCATCATCACCGAGGCGACCCTGAACCTATATCCACCTCCAGAAATGCTCGCTACATTAGTGGTCCCATTTGCCACACTCCATGATGCTATTGAAACAGTGCCTGCTATTTTACAAAACAAAATCATCCCCATGGCTGTAGAATTTGTTGACCAAGAATCCTTACAGATCACAGAAGAACACCTTCATAAAAAATGGCCTTGCCCCAATGGCAAAGCCCATTTAATGGTGATTTTGGATGCAAGCCAGGAAGACGAGTTGATGCAGCTTGCTGAAAAAGTTTCTGCAATATGCGAAGAACACAATGCCCTTGATGTAGTGATTGCTATGGACAAACAAAAACAACGCAATATCCTAGAAATCCGCAGCAAAATTTATGAAGCAATGCGCAATGCTATGGTGGAAATCTTGGACCTTACCATTCCCAGAGCAAGCATTGCAGCATTTGTGAATGCAGTGGATGATCTGTCCCAACGCTATGGGATGTGGTGTCCTACGT
This sequence comes from Planctomycetota bacterium, assembly GCA_022710345.1. GTDB lineage: Bacteria > Planctomycetota > Uabimicrobiia > Uabimicrobiales > JABWCH01 > JAKLHB01. The sequence continues at coordinate 1,328 of JAKLHB010000101.1, read as the reverse complement.
ATGGGCATGCTGCTGACGGAAATGTTCATACCCATATTATGAAAGCCCGATTTGTACAGGGTGCATGGCAAATTACCCCTGGCTGGGAAGAAAAATACCCGAAGCTTCGCAAAGAAATCCATGAACTCGGCCACGAATTTCATGGAATGGTTTCTGGCGAACATGGGATTGGATTGGTCAAAAAAGAATATATGCCTGGCTTTTTAGACGCAGCCCAGCTTCAAGTGATGCGCAATATCAAGGCTACACTAGACCCCAATTGGGTTCTCAACCCAGGCAAAATCTTTGATCCAAAGGAAAAAGTATGAAAAAAATCGCTGAATGCCAATTGCAAAGAAACCTAGCTACAGCTTCATCTGTTCTGCTAGGAATTATCCTGGGTTTTGTGAACCTACATTTGCGGTTTGACTTCCAGGCATGGTACTGGCTCTTGCTCGATTTATGCATAGCGTTGCTTTTGGTCGTGTTCTTGCATGAAGGAACCCACGCTCTCATTGCCAAAATGCTACACCATCACCCTGTTTTTGGAATTAAACTGCCTTTGGTCTATATCACGTTTAACCACAAGCTGCCGAAATGGCATTTTATCGCAATTGCCCTTGGCCCTTTTGTGCTGCTTACCCTGCTTTTTGCTACTTTGTATAACATCTTGGGTAGTTCGGCCCCCAATCTTACTTTGATTGCCCTCCTAGCCCTTGAATTGAATATTTTAGGCGCAATCGGAGACCTCTGGATGGTCGCACGTATACTTTTATTCCCTGCCATTGCTCAAGTCCAAGATACCAAATCTGGCTTTGAAGTTTGGATACCAGAAAAAACAGAGCGCGTGGGGCATTGATTCCTGGGCTTTAGCCGGCTTCAGGCCAAGTCTGAAGCCGGCTTTGGATTCTCCCCTGCTTGATAGGAAAAGGCCGGGAAAAAAAATATTACAAATTTTTCTTTTTTCTCTTAAAAAACAAAGTATAATTTTGATGTTTCTCAACATTTTCTTTTTCCAAAAAAACTTTGTTGTCGAGTGTGTGAATTTTATTTTTGATTATCCAGATCAAAAAGTATAACACATTGCAATATAATATCTTTTGCATACGGCGAACGTATCTTTTCTGAGACATTTTCCATCATGTAACCTGATGTTAGGAATGGTTGTGATTGTCAAAGGAAAAATTTTCTTCTTGCAAATCCTATTGATGCAAGTTACAATAAAACTGTCAAAATGTGTGCAACATTTTTGCAATCTAAATAATTACTTTTGATAAAGGTAGCGCGCGGCCGAAAGCCTAATCTAGGCCAATGGTCTTGCGCATAGTATGATTATGCAAAAAAAAGAA
>JAKLHB010000100.1 GCA_022710345.1 Planctomycetota bacterium | reverse complement strand
GAGTCCGACGATCGCGACGACCAGCATGAGCCCGCCTGCGACCTCGACCTCGCCCGCGCTCTCGCCCTCGACCTCGACCTAGACTTTTTTAGGGCATATCGGCTTCCAGAGCTAAAGCTAATTTATGCGTATTTTTTCTCCACCATTTTTTCAAACTTGCCTCACTTGCAAAACACACAACGACTCTCTCAAATGAAGAAATATTGGGAATCTGTAAAAGATACAGCAGGATGCTTACGCCCTGCTTTGCAGTCCTTGCAGTGTCCAGAAACACCAGATTCAAACGCATGGAAACAATTTAGCCAAGTCATACGAGAGGTCCTACGCAAGGATTGTGGCATAGAAACTGATTGGGATTTTGCAGAAGAACAATCGGAAAAGCTCGCCTCGTATTTCCAAGCCGCTCACTTGATGCTCGAATGCCTGGATCTTGCGGCTGTGGAGGATCGGCAAAAAATCAAAAACCGTATTTTGCAACCACCTAATTCCCACGCTTCATTTGATGATGGTTAAGGCATGCAATATCTAATATCATAGTTCTATGGTTCCTTCAAAGTCCAAAATTTGCTTCAACCGCTTAGGAAGAATTGATACAATTGCCGCATTGAGGAATAGGCAAAAATAGAAATTTGGTTCATGATTTTTGTCTATTCCATATTGCTTTTCAAAATGTATTTGCAGACAACAACCATCGTGGATTGGCAAGTGAAAGATCATGGCCAAAAAGAGGATTGGAAGAGGCAATGAGAAGAGCTATGGGAAGGAAGAATCAGCATTCAAAAAATTAGAAAAAATAGCAGAATGGATTGACAAATCCAGGAAAATAGAGCATAATGTGGTTGAGATACATCGTCATTGTCATTATGTACAAAGATTGCTCTAAGATTGCAAGCAATTTTGACAAAACATGGCGATCTTTGTTTGTGGAATTCAGGACTGCTTTTTACTAAACCAAACACAGGAGGCCGCCCTTCCTCTTTGCTGTGAAAGGCTGTCGAGGTTGTGTGCGGAAAATGCTATGAATCATGCTCGATGCCTGATCGTTTTGGTACTTTTATGTGTGTGTACGAGTGTTGTGCTTGCTAAACAATATACTGATCCTGTCACAAAGTTTACCTTCTGGTATCCTGATGATTGGAAAACGCAACAAAATGGAACCGTGTTCAACGCATGGTCCCCAACACCAGGTCCAGAATTCTACTTTTTCCCGCCTTCCAAAGCTCTTTCTGCAAATATTATTGCGAATGCAGACAAACTCAAAGCTGCTTTGCAGCAAGAGCTTTCTGTGTGGTTTTCCAATATCAAGTTTACCACTTTGTCCTTCACCAAAGTGGGCAATATTCCTGTTGCATTGCTAGACGGCACGGCTGTCTTGAACAATGACTCGCATTGGCTCAAGAAAAATGCGCCAGTGGCGTTTTCTGTTGCGCTCTATTATATGAATGAAAAATTTTTCATTGTGTGCGGTTTTGTGGACCCAGCCAAATTAACTACGTATAAACCACTCATGACCAAAATCCTAAAATCCGGGACCATCAAATCCTAATTGTTCCAAAGAGGCCAGGGTAAGTAAGGCAGCCGAAAACCCTGGCCATCATTTTGGTTATTAAGAGAGCATGTTATCACTTTTTGCCAATGCAAGGTATTGTGATTAATAGATCAACAACTAAGGAGGCTATGTTCAACCTCTCGCCTAATCTGGAGTTACCAAAACTGAAACAAACGCACTCATATAGCCCAGGATCATAGTCAGCGGATATTCGAATTTTAAGTTTAGCGGTTGCTGATGGGGCCATGAAAGGTGCTCTTGCCATCGTATTGAATGTCTTCGAGTTTATACCAGTAGGTATTCTCAGGGACAATATCAAAATCCTGATAACTATATTGGGCACCCCAAGAAGATCCGCCTTCGGAAGGGATTAGAAAGCCGGTCACTCTTTGGTATACTCCGTCTTTGCTTGTGCTACGCCACAGATGAAAGCCTGCATTGGCGATTTCGGCCCCAGTTTCCCATTTTACCAAGGTGTAGGAATCCTGGGCAAGTGCTTGGAAAGATACCAGGACGATATAGGTCACTACGTCGCGGGCAAATTTTAAGTTGCCATTTGTCTCATCATAGTAAGAAATCGCGGGACTCCCATTGACTATGGCGAGCGATGTATACTGGCCTACGGCTGCAATGCTATCCACGCGAATCGCCGTGCCCCAAGTGCTGCCAGAGGCATCTGTCGCTCGCACATATTTTAAATTTTTGAGAGTGACCTCATCACAATAGTAAGAAATCGCGGGATTCCCATTGACTATGTTCAGTGAAGAATATAGACCTACAGAGGTATCTGTCGAATCAACGGTAATAGGTGTACCCCAAGTGCTGCCGGAAACATCCGTAGCGCGTGCATATTTCAAATTTGTATTTCCATAATCAGAATAAGAAATCGCAGGGTTTCCATTTACTACGTTGAGTGAGGGCATGACACCTACGTTTCCAGTAGAATCCACGGTAATTGCCGTGCCCCAAGTGGAACCACTTGTATTTGTTGCTCGTATATACTTTAGATCGTAGCTAGTATTATAGCAATAAGCAATCGCAGGATTGCCATCTACTATAGCAAGCGAAGGATACCAGCCTATATCTCCACTACTAACAACCGTAATTGGCGTACCCCAAGTGGCACCGGTAGTATCTGTGGCACGTACATACTTCAAATCCTTGTTAGCACTATCCCAGTAAGCAATCGCGGGGTTACCATCTACTACCTTGAGGGATGTAGATTCACCTACGGTTCCTGTAGAGTCCACGGTAATGGGTGTGCCCCAAGTGGTCCCAGAAGCATCTGCTGCTCGCACATATTTCAAGTTCGTATTCGTAAGATCATAGTAAGCAATCGCAGGATTGCCATCTACTATGGCAAGCGATGTATATTGGCCTACATCTCCCGTAGAATCCACAGTAACGGGTGTGCCCCAAGTGGTGCCAGAAACATCTGTGGAGCGTACATACTTTAGATCCTTATTCGTATAATCATAGTAAGAAATTGCAGGATTTCCATTTACGATAGCAAGTGATGTATAACGGCCTACATCTATAGCACTGGTGCTGCTACCTCCGTTATCAATGATTATAGGTGTGTTCCACGTAGATCCCGTAGGATTGGTAGCCTGTGCATACTTTAGATCCTGGTTCGTATAATCATAGTAAGAAATCGCAGGATTTCCATTGGCTATGAGGAGACACGTAAACAAACCTACGTTTCCTGCAGTATCTACAGTAACAGGCGTGTCCCAAGTGGTGCCGGATGCATCCGTGGCGCGCGCATACTTTAAATCTCCGTTTGTATAATTATAGTAAGAAATTGCAGGGGTGCCATTTACAACAGTGAGTGAAGTATATGTGCCTACATTTCCTGTGGAATCAACATTAAGTGGTGTATTCCAACTGGTGCCAGAGATATCCGTAGCCCGCACATACATCAAATCGTAGGTACTACCATTATAGTAAGAAATCGCGGGATTTCCATTGACTATGGCAAGCGATAAATACTCTCCATCGTATCCTGTAGCCACAGTAACTGGTGTGCCCCAAGTAGCACCAGAGATATCTGTGGCGCGCACATACTTTAAATCCCAGTTCGTATAATCATAATAAGCAATCGCAGGATTTCCATTTGCTATGGCTAGAGATGTATACATGCCTACATTTCCCGTAGAATCTACAATAACGGGTGTACCCCAAGCGGTTCCGGAAATATCCGTAGCACGTACATACTTCAAATTCCCATTCGTATAATCATAGTAAGAAATCGCAGGATTTTCATTGACTACGGCGAGCGATGGATACATCCCTAGGGCTGCTGCCGAATCCACGGTAATAAGTGTCCCCCAAGTAGCACCAGAAGCATCGGTAGATCGTACATACTTCAAAACCCAGGTACTGCTATCAAAATAAGCAACTGCGGGATTCCCATTGATGACGGCGAGCGATGGATACGGGGATGTCTCTCCCGTAGTAGCTATAACAACAGGCATGCCCCAAGTTGTGCCAGAGGCATCTGTGGCGCGTATATATTTTAACGTATAATTGCTAGAGTCCCAGTAAACAATAGCAGGATTCCCGCTGATTACCTTACTGGACGAACATTGCCCCACATTGCATCCGTCTTGAACTGTATAAGTATTCCAACTGCGTATCTCTCTAGTAGCCAGCAGTTCTTCAGGATGTTGCGCAAGTATGGAAGAAGATAAACCGAAAATAAGAACACAAAAACACCATAACATTTGGTAATGAAATGAAGATACCATAAAAACTTCCTTTCAATCCAATTTTGTAAATATACCCAAATTCCAATGGCTTCTATCAGTTTGATGCTTTTTTTTACTTTGTTAATTTTCTCTCAATCTGGTGCAATTTACGACTATTCTGTGGGTTATGATAGTACAAAGGCTTTTGAACAATTATATTTTTTTGCATACATTGACAGGATAAATTTGGCCAGGTTTATTTATCAGCTTTTCTATTATATTTTTTTTGCATACATTAACAAGATAAATTTGGCCAGGTTTATCAATCTTTTCAAAGATATAAAAATAGCCAGAGGTGCAGTCTGCTGCAATTTATGGCTATTCTGTGGATTATCTCATTCGAAAGAATGCCAGTGAATCATCTTTGCTTGCGATTTTCTATAAATCGTACGTTTCATAACCTTTTGTCCAATCATTTATTACGATTTTTTTTCATTATCTCCATTTTTTTTTCTTGACTTTGGGCTTTAAAAAAGTTATAATAGAATCCATAATCAGTATGGTGGCGTAGCTCAGTTGGTTAGAGCAGTGGAATCATAATCCATAGGTCGGGGGTTCAACTCCCTCCGCCACTACCAAAAAACCCCTTGCTTCTCGAAGACGCAAGGGGTTTTTGTTTTTTTCTGGCTTTTGTGCCCAATTTCGCATTGGGATGCCTGCATGAAGAAATTTCAAGCTCAGTTATGACAAGATTTCTTGGATGATTTTAGGCTTTGAGCATGGCTCTGGGCGAATCACAAATGCGTTTTTCAATAGGTCCCAGGCTTCAATTTTTTTATGTTCATCATCATAATGAATCCTGCACAATGGATCATTGGCTTTTACCTGGTCGCCGATTTTGACCAGATGGCAAATGCCCACTCCAGGGGCGATGGTATCTTTGATGCTCTGGCGGCCTGCGCCTAATATCATGGCTGCGACACCAATCGGCAAAGCATGCACTTCATGAACATATCCTGCCACAGGCGATGTGAAGTCTTGGTGATGATGGGACATGGGCAAGAGTTTATAGTTATCCAGGACATCGGGATTTCCGCGTTGTGCCTGGATGATTTCTCGCATCTTGGCCAATGCTGCGCCAGACTGCAAGCGCTGGAGAACGAGAGTGCGTGCCTGATCCATGTCCGAAGCAAGTTTTCCTAGAACGACCATTTGGGCAGTCAGTTCAATGGTGATATGCATTAAATCTTCGGGGCCTTTATTTTTCAGGCATTCAAACGATTCGATCATCTCCAGGGAATTGCCGACTGCTTTGCCCAATGGTTGGTTCATGTCTGTGAGAAATGCCACAGTTGGACAGTGTGTGTGTTTGCCAATAGCAACCATATGTTGGGCTAAATCTTTTGCTTTTTCAAAGGATTTCATAAAAGCACCTTGGCCAAACTTGACATCCAGCACAAGGCCATCAATGCCTTCGGCTAATTTCTTACTCATAATACTGGCGCAGATTAAGGGAATGCTTTCCACAGTGCCTGTGACATCGCGTAAGGCATAGAGTTTTTTATCAGCAGGCGCAATATTCGAGGTTTGGCCAATCATGGAAACGCCAATTTTTTCCAATTGTTGCTTAAATTCATCTTGGCTCAAATCAGTGCAAAATCCAGGGATAGACTGGAGCTTGTCCAATGTACCGCCTGTATGGCCTAAGCCACGTCCACTGATCATAGGCACGCACAATCCGCAAGCAGCGGCCAATGGTGCCAGGATCAGCGATACTTTATCGCCTACTCCACCAGTGGAATGTTTGTCCACTTTAGGTTTGGGAATATGCTGAAGGTTCATCACTTCCCCGGATTTCATCATGGCTTCTGTGATCCAGCTTGTTTCTTCGTCTGTCATTCCATTGAGCAAAATGGCCATGAGTAAGGCAGTGCTTTGGTAATCCTGAAAATATCCTTGAACCACGCCTTGGATAAAGTAAATGATTTCTGCCTGAGTGAGGGCCAGGCCATCCCGTTTTTTCATAATCACATCTTGTGGGAACATAGCACAAAATCCTATCTTTTATTTAAAAATAAAAATGCTGATTATAACGTTTTTTGGGATTTCCAAAAATATGTTAGAATCAGTAAAAATGAACCACAAAGGCTGTACTTTTTGCCTATGGGTTCCTAATAATTTTCTGCATTGATTTTTAAGATATTTTTTGCTAGAGTTATCACTAGCTCTCAGCCATACGATAAAAAAAAGCAAAGAAAATTGCAAGCAAAAAACGCAAAACAAAATTTTTTAAGAAAACAAAATTTTTTTATGAATATACCTATTTTAAGTAATGCGCATGCAAAGCATTTAGCTCAATTAAAAGTCAAAAAATATAGGGAGGAACGTCAGGAATTCTTGGTGGAAGGGATCAGGCTTTGTGAAGAATTATTTCGCTCTGATTGGAATATCCAAGAAATTGTGATTCGGCCTCAGTTGAGGCAACATCCTATAGGACAAAAGATTGTGGAAAATGCACGATATCGAGCTATTCCAATCTTGGAGGCATCTCAAGCTCTTCTCGAAAAATTAAGTGATACCGAAGAACCTCAGCCAATCATTGCGTGTGTCAAAAAGCAACAGCCCCTGCCCTTGAGTTCACTTTCCTTGCGCCGATTGGTGGTGCTCTTAGATTTGGCTGATCCTGGAAACGTTGGGACGATTCTACGGACAGCCGAAGCATTTGAATGGTCAGGTGTCGTATGTGTGGATAGTACAGTGGACTTATATAACTCTAAGGTAGTACGGGCTTCTATGGGGGCAATTTTTAGAATACCGTTTGCCTGTATATCCTTGGAAACACTGTTGTCCTTTTTTAAGGACACGTGCTTAGTCCTTACTGTATTGCAGCATGGAGAACCTCCTCCATACAACGATTTACCCGATGAATTAGCCCTGATCCTTGGAAATGAAGCTCATGGTTTACCTAACTCTTTGAATCTAAACTCTTTGAATAAAGTACGACGATTTCAATTGCCAATGGCTAATGCTGTGGATTCTCTAAACGTAGCCGTTGCTGCTGGTATTTTTTTATTTTTGCTGAAAAAATAAAAAGTAATTTGGCATTACTTTTGCTATATTATTTTTTCATCATATCCCTTGGAAAGGAGCCTTCAATGAAAAATACATGGATTTACTTTATCATAGCCATGATTGTGCTGTTTGGATGCCAGACAAAGTCCGGAATTGATCCCGTTGCAGCAGTAGAACGAACTCAGCCAGCGGCTGATACCAAAGTTGCTTCAGAAGCTCAAATGGGTCAAATGGCATTCCAACAAGGAAATTATTTAGAAGCAGTGCAATATTTTAGTCAGTATTTAGAGAAAAATCCAGATGATGCTGAAGCACTGTTTTATCGAGGTAGGGCAGCATTGCAACTCAGTCAACCAGACATTGCTTTGGAAGACCTTACAAAAGCAAAAGCAACGAGTGAAAAGAAATTAAGCGTCAGTATTTATGAATGCAAAGCCTTGATTAACTTGAATCGCTTAGATGAAGCTCAAAAGATTGCAGAAGCTATTTTGGCTGATCCTGAATTTGGACGGCTCAATCCTTATGAAAGATATTGGGCGTATTATATGGACGGCCAGATCAAAACCAGCAAGGGGCACTTTGAAAAAGCATTGGTGTCTTTGGACCAAGCCATCAAGACTTTTGACCTCAATCCGGCTGTTTTTGCAAAACAAAAAACTCCTTATGTAGTCCGCTTTGCGCTATATCATAAATCTTTGGCTAATCATAATTTAGGCCGTCAATCTGCTGCGGCTGCTGATATGGAACGATACATCGAACTCAGCAAAAAAGCAGGTGCTGAAGTGCCTTCAAAAGACTACAAAAGTTTGGTATTAGCTTATTACTTGTGCGAAAATTTAGCAAAATGCAAAGAATATTTGCCCAATGTGAGTGCTGAAGATAAACAAGACCTTTCAAATCGTTTTCAGCACGATACGATTTTTGACTAAGCCTACTCTGGCAATGCAATAGGAAAGGAACTTACCATGAAATACGTTATTCTTCTCCTGGGTATTTTAAGTCTATCGCTGTCTGCGCAACTGCCAGACCCGTCCTTAAAACCAGATGAAATGCCTGCGATGGATAAAGAAGCTACTGATGATGCTGCCAGAACAGGCACATTCCACACACGGACTTTGCCGCAATGGTCTATCAAAACTGAAGTTTCTACGATTGAAAAATCTCTCCACAATTATGACCCATTGATCCAGTCTCTTGAAGAAGCCAATGGCGATCTCAAGATTGATCTAGCCGAATACCTGAAAAGTCCTGGGGATGAAGTATTGGCTGCTAAGATCACAGCCAAGATGTCCAAATATGCAAAAAAGATTGTGCAAAATGTGGACACCATCACAGCAGATCAAGATAACCTTCTTTCTGTCTTTAGCGAACTCAATCAAAAATTGGATAAATTTAGTGGATATTTGGATTTCCAAGTGGTAGAATTAGACAAAGAGGTCAAGAAATATCAAGACGAAGCCAAAGTTTTGGAACAACAGCTCAAAGCAGTTGCCAAAAAATGGAAATCTGCAGAGTCCGCAGAAGAAAAAGAGAAATATCGCCAAGAATTCCGTAGAATTTACAACAAATACAATATCAACACTCGGTACAAAGATGGCTTCGCCCGTAACCGAGCTGATTACGAAGTATTAGCAAAAAACCTCAAAGATTTGATGAAAATTTTCAAAATTTTGAATCAGGCCTTTGATGCTTTGATTGAAAATTTGGCTGCTGAACGCAAATATCTATTGGACAACATTCGACTTCAAGCCGATGCCATTCGTGTACAATCCCTGGTTCGAGAAGGCATCAGCGATGGCAGCAGGGCTGTGGTACAGATTACCAAAAAGCTTGCTTTGGTCTATGCTCAAGTCGAAGGATTTGCAAAAGTCCACGAAAAAATCAATCGAGACATGGCCAAGTTCTCAGATTCAACAAAAATTTTAGGTTCTCTGGTACAGCAAATCGAACAAACCCCATTCCAAGCAGCGCCCAGTTTGGACAAAGCCATGGAATATTTTGCCAATACACCAGACTAAGGAATCAGAAGTTCCTGGATTCTCGGAAAGAATCTAGGAACTCTGATATAAACCCAGGGCGAAGAAAGGCGTCCCGCAAAATCACCTGTTCGAGCACTCTCGGTGATCTTTGCAAATTAAAGGAATTATGAAACGATATATTGGTACTTTCCTTGCATTGCTGTTGAGTGTTTTCCTATTCGCACAAGAGCCAGTTACCACTGAACCCCCTGCATTGCCTGTGGCAGAGCCAAGTCAGCCTGTAACATCAGCTCCCGAAGCTGAAACACCTGTACAGCCAGTAGAGCCACCCACTGTACAGCCAGGCATGGATATGAAAAAATGGGAAGAACAGTTACCGCAGCCAATGAGTGAAGAAAAAAGCCAGCAAATCAGTAAATACTTTGAAGAAGCACTCCAAAATTATGAAGAAATCTTGAGCCAAGAAAAAGCATCCGAAGTCAAGACTACTGAAAAACGAATCGAAGCCAATGCTCGATTACTAGAGGAACAAAAAGGCAAATTAAGCGCCAGTGAAGCTGCATTGCGCAAAATGCGCCTGGAATATACACAACGCTATTTGATGCTGAAAAATTCCTTTGAAAAAGGCCGAATTGATAAAAAGACTTATGACCGTGAACTAGAAAAAATCGCTCAAGAATATCGCTTCAAAATGGGTACTTTTGTCAGTGATCGAGATTTCTACAAAGGTGAAGCAACCAAAACAGAAGAACGCCTCCGTGCACTCGAAGAGTACAACCGCATCAATCGAATTGTGATGGAACAAGAAGGCGGGCCAAAGCCTGAAAAACCAATGAATGCTTTTGAATCATTGATGCAAGAAGTCAAAGCCTTAGGCTGCTTTGAAACACGCAATTTTTGCACATCTCCAGAGTTTAAGTAACATGGGAAACACACCAGGGTTTGACTCTGGTGTGTTTTGTCATAATAAAGTAACTTTTTCATCCGATCCCAATTTCTGGACAAACCAGAGTGGGATTTTTTTAAGGAATCCCCATGTTTTATCCATACATTGAAGAAGGCGGCCTAATATGGATGCTTCCGATTGTATTTTTGTCTTATGTAGGCGTGGCTTTGGTTATGGAACGATGCACCTATTGGGCTCTGTATATGTACCGCACTAGAGGTAGAGATAAAACTTTGGCAAAAATTTTTTCACAGCCTTTTGAGCTTAGCAAAGCCAAGCTACATGCACAACATAGTTCGGATCCGTTGATTCAAACTATTTATGAATTTTTCAAGAGCTATGAAGATATGCCTCTTGCTATTGCAGAGCGCAAAGCCAATCAATTTGCAGAAGAAAGAATGGCAGAAAGCCGGCAATTCATAGATTGGCTTTCCTTGTTGGCGAACCTTTCTGGAACACTTGGATTGGCAGGAACTGTGGTAGGTATCTCCATTAGCTTCAAATCATTGGCATTGCAAGACGCTAAAGGTATCTCCCTTTCTTTGGCAACAGCCTTATACACAACTGTAGCAGGCATTATGTTATTTATTCCATCATACTTATGCGTCTTTGCATGTCAAAAGGCTGCAGATACATTAGAAAATTTGTTAGAAAAATATGTCCAAAAAATCAAAGATATCCTGGAGAGCCAAGAAAAATCTAAAATAATCTTTGAAGCTAACCAGCCTATCGGGCAACCAGAGATAGCCCCGCAGATGCATATTGTTGGTCAAAAACCTGTCGCAAGAGGTACAGCAGAGCCAAACATCCAAGCCAAAGCAATTCCAATAGCCAATGCTCCAGAGCAGCCAGCAAAGATGGAGCAAAAAGCAACTCAACCAGCCACAGGTACGGATGCGATAGTTCCGATCACACAAAGCGAGCATTGGCGTTTAATTGCTCCAGATTCATCTATGCCAACACCAAATCCCCAAAAAATAAATAGAACACCGCCTGATTCATTTGGCCTATAGAAATGAGGCCGACGATGAAAAAGAAAAAATCGTCTAGCAATACTGTGCTCAATACCACAGTAATGACCGATGTGCTCTTTATTTTGCTCACCTTTTTTGTCCTTGTTTCTACAGTAAAAAAAGACGCTATTCAAGTGCAAGCTGCCAAAGTAGATAAACAACCCAATCCGCAAGAAATGCAAAAAAAAACAGAGCAGTATGTGCTAACAATTGACCAAAAAAATCAAATCTATCTCAATGGCAAACCAGTAGAAAATCCAGAAGCACTGCAGGCTGCTTTGAATACCATCAAAGAGAAAAGCGGCACAGAGGTCATCCCTGCCATCCTATTGCGACCAGATGCTGGATCCAATAGCTCAAAATTGATCGAAATTTTTGCAGCCTTGAACAAGGTCGGGCTCACAGAAAACGTGCAAATTGAAGTTGAGAGCAAATAAGCACTGAAATAAGCCCAACACACATTTGCGCTTCAAAAGAAGGGAAATTGTATGGATACCATATTACGCTATGGTTACTACGGCATCTTTTTCTTTATTTCAGGAGTGATTCATTATTATCTTTGCTTCGATTATACACCACCACCGTCTAAAGTAGAAATTCCAGCCGCTGCTTTAAAAGCCATTGTAGAAGTGAAGAAAGAATTGGAAAAACTGGAGCAATCATTGCCTCCGCCTATGCCTGCCCCACCTCCGCCAGAGGAAAAGAAGCCCGAAGAGAGCACTCCGCCTAAGGCCGAAGAAAAAAAGCCTGAAGAAAAGAAACCCGAAGAAAGTGCACCTCCGCCTAAACCCGAGGAAAAGAAGCCCGAGGAAAAGAAGCCGGAGCCGCCTAAGCCGCCACCTAAGCCTGATTTACCTGAAGATCCTCAGCAAAAAGAAAAAGACATCAAATATCTTGAGAACCTTGAACAAGAGATGGTTCAACGATGGCAAAAAAAGATGGCTGAGCTAGAGCAGCAAAAAAAGAAAGAAGTGGACCAAATTCGCAAAGAGCTGGCCGAACAAAAATTGCAAGAAACGCAGAAACTGCAAGCTGAAATGCAACGGCAACAACAGCAGCAGCAGGAAATGCAACGACAACAGCAGCAAGAAATGCAGAAGCAACAGCAGCTCAATCAACAATTGGCCCAGCAGTTGGCTGTTGTGACGCAGAAGTTGGCCGAATTAGACAGCGCTAAGCAAAAAGAAATCCAGGATATTAAACGAAAGCAAGACGAGCAGTTGGAACAGATACGCAAAGACCAAGAAGTCAAGCTGCAGCAGACCGTGGACCAAAAATTAGCCCAAATGCAAAGACAGCAACAGGAAAAATTAGCCACTGAGCAAAAAAAGTATCAAGCACTCTTAGAGCAAAGAGATGAAAAATTAGCGCAAATGCAGCAAACACAAGAGGCATACGAAAAAAAAGTTCAAGAAATGCAAACTCAACAAACCCTGGCTCGTCAGGAATTAGAGCAAAAATTAGCCTTGGAAAGACAACAGCGCGAAGCTCAGCAAGCCCAATTACGATCCCAGCAGGCTCAATTGCAAAGCCAGATCGAAAAGCAGCAGCAATTGGAGCGACAAGTTCTTCAAGCCAATGCCATGCGCGAGCAAATTAGCAGTAGCAGCGGCTCAGTCCAGCAAGAGCGAACCATCATTGATGAACAGTGGAAATCCTTGGAGCAAATCCAGGCCGATACTTTTGCACAGCATCAAAGTTTAGTGCAAAAATTTACCACCAATTTCGACAAAAAAGGCGTTGCAGTGCCTGCTCTGTCTTTCTTTGATGATACCTTTGAGCATAACCTGGATAATATCATGGCATTTCATAAAATGGTGCTCATTGCTTATCCTCAAAGCAATGAATATTTCATCACCATTGACTTAAGCAAATCCTATCGTGGTGGCAGGTATGAAAAACGCATGGATTTCCAAAATTTCTTCCGCAATTATAGCAATCGCAGCATTGCAGCAGAAGCTGGATTCCCACGCATTGTGGAAGAAATCAGAAATGATGCCAGTTTATACCATCCTGGACATGGCCAATTGAGCCTGGCGTTTATTTTCCCTCGCAATACAGCAGACTATATGGCATGGAAAAGCGTGACTGTGTGCAAAAAATTTGGCTACGATCCACAACAAGTCGCTATTTGCTACTCCAGGTTCAAACGCACTCGAACCGGATTCTGGAGCCTGATCATCAAATCCTTGCAACTCAGATCTGGCCAGATTGTCCAGGTCCAAGACTTTGAAGAGAATTGGTAAACATAAAAACAGCCTCAGCATTTTTCTGAGGCTGTTTTCGTTGAAAATCGTATCAAATCTGGCCAGATTGTCCAGGTCCAAGACTTTGAAGAGAATTGGTAAACATAAAAACAGCCTCAGCATTTTTCTGAGGCTGTTTTCGTTGAAAATCGTAGTGGTTACGGTTTTGCGATAACAAAATACACGTCTTTCGTTATTTGCGCCGTTATAACACCATTGATTACAATAAGATATCAGAGGTTTCTGTAGTAACACAGAAAGCAAATTTTACAATCCTTGCAATAAAAATGCATAATGCAAGTGCTTTATAT
>JAKLHB010000010.1:17362-28162 GCA_022710345.1 Planctomycetota bacterium | reverse complement strand
GATCCGGATCAAACAAAAAGCAGAAGCCATTGCCCAATTGTTCGCCCAATTTCGCCAACAGCAGACTGAACTCCATGGAGAAGCCAATCTTTTGCAGAAACAAGAGATGAAGACAAAACTTTCCCGGCTAGAGCAGGAACTCCATGGAAAGGCCGACCTTTTGCAGAAACAAGAAATGAAGACAAAGCTTTCCGAGCTAGAGCAGGAACTCCATGGCTACCTGGCTCATGAATACGGCATTGAACCCAGTCAAAAAGCCCAATTCCAAAAATGGCTTGATTCTCATCAACCTTTCCACTGGCTCATTCATTTTTACGAAATCCTCCAACGCGGCGGCTTTGATGTGATCATTGGCAATCCGCCGTATGTGGAGTACAGCAAGGTCAAAAAAACATACACCATCCACGGCTACTCCACCGAAGAATGCGGGAATTTGTATGCGTTTGTGGTAGAACGGAATGTTGCTTTATTAACCCAAGGTAGCCGTACAGGAATGATCATTCCCAGTGCCGGGATCTGCACAGACCGGATGATGCCTTTGCAAAAGATATTGCAAAGAATGCAAGTCTGGATATCCACGTATGCTATTCGGCCTGCGCAACTTTTTCCAGGGGTTGAACAGCGGTTGGCTATTTATCTAGGTATACAACAACCTAGGCAATCTCAAATATATTCAACTGGATACATTCTTTGGCATGAAGTTTATCGGCCCTATTTGCTTCCATTGTTGCAGTATATCACGATTCAGGAGATTGAATTTAGACATTCTTTACCTAAGCTTCATACGGCATTAGAAAAGGCAATTTGGCAAAAGTTGCAAGGCCATGGAATTTTGCAAAATTGGATGAGCAATTCAGCCAATGTTGTTTATTATCATAATGCCCCACGGTATTGGATCCGTGCCATGAATTTTACTCCTTACTTTTGGAATGAAAAACAAGGGAGCCAAATCTCAAGCCATCTGAAAACCATTGCATTTTTTAATGCTCAACATGCTGACATAGCCATTGCTGTTCTCAACAGCTCGTTATTCTATTGGTGGTTCATTGTGCTTTCCAATGGCAGAGATTTAAGCATGCGTGAAATTGCTTTTTTTCCAATGGGCATTGCGCAAATGGCAGATTGTGTGCAAAAACGCCTTTATGAATTGCAATCCAGGCTTATGGCCGATTTCAAGCAGCATGCCGAACGCAAAACATGTTTCTACAAAACCACTGGCAAAGTCATCTATGATGAATTCTATCCCTGCCTATCCAAGCCCATTCTCGATGAAATAGATCGAGTTCTGGCTCAGCACTATGGCTTGAATGACGAAGAGCTTGACTTTATCATCCACTACGGCATCAAATACCGTATGGGCAAAGAGATAGGAAAAGAAAAAACTCACTGATAAGCCGCAAAAATGCAAAAAAGTAAGTGCAAAAAAAAAGATGAAATAGATCGAGTTCTGGCTCAGCACTATGGCTTGAATGACGAAGAGCTTGACTTTATCATCCACTACGGCATCAAATACCGTATGGGCAAAGAGATAGGAGAAGAAGAAACTCACTGATAAGCCGCAAAAACGCCAAAAAGTAAGGTGCAAAAAAAAACAGGGTAAACTCACTTTGGTGAGCTTACCCTGCGAACAAGGTGGGAAAAAGGTTTTTAGGTGCTACTTGGGATAGGGCGCTTGATCTGAATTATATATAAGCACAATTTATGCCAAAAATAATCATAAAAATAAGAATTTTCATAATTATTTTATAACTCCATATAAAATAAGCTATTATATTTAGTAAAAAAAGATTATAAGCTAATTTTTATGGCTTTTTAGAGAGTACGTGTGTAAAATATCAATATAGATAAGTCTGAAATAAGAGAATTTTGAACGCTATAACACTTTGATAAATAAAGAGTTAATATAAAAATATTAGTGTTATAATTTTCTGACACATACTGTCAGTTTTTTTGTCATTCTTAACCTCTATGTGCTCGCTGATAGGCTTTGCTCTGAGACTAGGTCTTGAAAGCGCTTTCGGCCTTCTTTGGTAAATTCATAGTCAGTTTTGTCTAAAAATGCTTGGGCTTGCTTTACAGTTTTTCTTGCTTCATCAAAAAATCCAGAAGAAATGAAGCTATAGCCAACTCTGGTGTATAATTCTAGAATATGGTCTGGCGCATATATTTTTTTGATGAATTCCAAAAAACCTTTTTCTGGATCGGGCCCATAGCTAGGTCCAATGATTTCTTGCCCAAAGAAATACAACGATCTCAGAAGGATGCTGCTATCTTTATGGAAATAGATCAGCTTTTCTATTTCTGCTCGCGCAGCATCGAACAGTTTTTTGAAAGATTGCATCTTAGGCAATAGATTTTCTTTGAAATGAGCGAACATTTTTTGTTCTTGTTCCTCTTCTTGCTTAGATCGAGTGCTTTTAGTAGGGCCTTCCATACAATCCAGTATTTTGAGCCCCCATTGATAGCCTTCACTTTGCAGAATGGACAAGCCATGATAAAGGTTTGCCAGATATTCATCAAAATAAGAGTAACTGCAATCTGTATTGGAATATGTATTTCGTTTGAATTGATCGGAAAGCTTTCTTAAAGGCCGAATCTGTTGTTCTAGCAAATCTTTAAAGCTTTCATAAGGCACTAAATTTGCTAATTCAGCCAGGCTTAAAGACTTCATAAGTCGTTTAGTATTTTTTATTTGCTTTTGAGTTTGTAATTCTTGAATTCTTCTTAAAAAAGTTTGGTGTTCTTGATGGAATAAGGTCCAGGCACTATAGAAATATTCCATCATTTCCCACAGCAATTTTTCCATCAGTTGCTTCATAAAGTTTCCTTTTAGGAGATACAGCATGAGAATATTTTTGCTCTTTTTTTGCATCGCATTATTGCCTGCTTCTGCAACCACCATCATCCAACACTATGGTGCGAATAATCCTACCACAGAAGGTTGGAGCTATGGTACTGGAAGCACCACAACGGCCATCTTAAATGATGGTGGATATGATGCGTGGCAACTTGCAGATACTTCAACAACTTATGGTGGTGGATATTCTTACACAGGTACAGAGGCAGAAAAAATAATGGCCATCAATTCAGGTTGGAAATTGGATGTGACCATGCGTATTCCAGGGAATTGGACCGGCCTTGATCAATATTTTGGCGTGCTTTTACCTTCTATCAATTCCAAATATGGATTCTGGATTAGCAGCGAAGGCAATGATCTTTTAGTGCGACATTGGGTCAATGGTAGCAGTGGCACAGAAGTTCGGCTTTCTGGCCAAGGTACCACATACCATCTGTTTGAAATGGTATTTCAGCCAGTCGCTAATACGATGTACCTTAGCATTGATGGTACCAAGTATTTTCAAAATGTGGCTGGTGATCCAATTCCAACTGCATGGAATGCCACATATCCACTGATGGTTTATTTTGGTTCTGGATCTGCATTGGGTACTGGAACGGCTCGATATAATGAGGTCGAATTTCAGGTTCTACCTGAGCCTAGTGCTTTATTGTTAGCCAGTCTTGGATTGCTATCGGTCATTTTTTTCATGCGAAAGCGATGAACTTTTAACGTATTCTAAAAAGTTTGGGATGGCTTAACCATCCCAAACTTGTCTGATTCTAACGAATTTTTGGGAGCCACTATGCCAGCGGCCAACTCTTTATAAGACCTGCCTGTGCCGTTATTATAACCAGCAACTTGTTATTTGCTGGTTAATTTCCAGACTCCATCCCAATTTTCTTCTGGTGGATGCGCAATGAAATATTGGCAACGCTCAACATGTAAACTTGCCGCTAGATCATTGGGATTGAGCCGCACAATTTCTTCAAATTGAGACAACGCTTGGGCAAACTGTCTCTCTCGGTACAAATGCCTAGCTTGCTCATACAAAGTCAATTGTTGTTGTTTTGCTTCTGGCAGCGGGTTTGTTTTTAAATCAATCACTTCGTAGATCTTCACTGCTTTGGTCTTGCCTTTGACAATGATAAAGTCCAGTTCCCTTGCATAAATTCTATCTGCGCAGCGGTTGTAGGTTTCTTCGCTAATCACAATATCGCATCCATATTGTTTGGATGCTCCTTCTAGCCTGGAAGCTAAATTGACTCCATCGCCAATGGCAGTGAATTCCATGCGGCGACTGCAGCCAATATTACCACTCACCACTTGGTCAGAATGGACTCCAATACCAATTTTAATAGGCTTACGTTGTTTAGCAATCTGCTGTTCATTGAATTTGACCAGACATTTACGCATCTCCAATGCGCATTGCACAGCGTACCAGGCATGATCAGGCAATGACATGGGTGAGCCAAATACAGCCATCAAAGCATCGCCAATATATTTGTCCAATGTGCCATGATATTCAAATACTGCATTGACCATCACTTCAAAGTATTCGTTTAGCATGGTGACTACATCTTCTGCAGTCATGCCTTCGGTTAAGGTGGTGTAACTTCGAATATCCGAAAACATCACAGTGACATCTTTGCGCTGGCCGCCAAGCTTGATTTCACCGCTTTGGAGTAGTTGATCTACAATGCCTTGAGCCATATACCTGCACATCATGCTTTTGATGCGCTTTTCCTGGCTGATATCTTCCATCACTACGAGTGCGCCACAGATTTGTTCTGGATTTTGCACATCTGTGATGCAATGCAATGATAAGTTAACATTATGCTCTGCTACTCCACTGCTGTTGAGCAGGATTTGCTCTGGATAATATTGATCTTTGACATATTTTGCTTTGCCAGCAGGATCTGCTTTTCCTAATGCTAATTCAATTAGGCCGCTAAAGTCTCGATCTTTGAGCCTAAGCAAATCCCTGATATAGCGCTGCTCCATGCGTTCGTCTTTGCCTAATCCAAGCAATCGTCGTGCACTTTCGTTTGCAGTGATGACTCTCCCAGATTTGTCTATAGACACCACGCCATTGGCAAGGCTTCGTAGGATATCGCGTTGCATTTGCTCTTGCTGCTTGATTCGAGCAAACATAGTCGCATTTTGTAACGTCACACCAGCTTGAATATTGAGTGTTCGGATAAACTCCATGTCTGTTGTACTAAAGCTAATCTTCCAGCAATCAGGTGCTTTGGGCCAATCCTTAGGGTCGTAGGGAGGGAATGTGCCTTGTCTTTTTTTGTTGATCAATTGGGTGACACCAATCAACTGCTTATCCAGATTAAAAACAGGCAAGCACATAAGGCTGCAAGTTCGATAGCCAGTCTTTTGATCTGTGTTTTTCGCTGTTTGGGATCCAGGATGATTATAAAGATCAAACGGAATGACCAAAGGTTCTTGCGTTTCCACTACTTTTCCAGCAAAGCCAGCGGTTTTAGGGATTCGAATTTCTCTGAATGTCCCATCAGCCATCTGGATATTTGCCCAAAGTTCTCCGCGTTCAGCATCCAGCAACCACAATGTAATACGATCTGCATCAATGAGCCGCCGTGCTTCATCCATCACTTTATGTAAAGTTTCATTCAAATCCAAAGAACTTTGGCTCAATGTTTGAATAGCCGACATGAGCGAACTTGCAGCGCGTAATCGCTGCGTTGCACGATAGAATGACCGAGACGATTCCAAAATAAGACGTAGCGAAGCAGTAAATTCACTCAATAATTTTTCATCATTGCGATTAAAACCTTCGCGATCAATGCGATCTAAGAGAGGTAGCCCCTCTTCCATAGAGGGTTGTAATTTATTGAGCAATTGTAAAATTGCGATAGTTTCTCCCTGGCGATCGCAAATTGGCAAATTGAGCATAGTATAGGTACGATAATTTGTCCGAACATCTAATTTTTTACGGCTTTCAGATCTCGGATTATCATAACAATCAAAGCCAATATTGGAGGCTTTTTTGCTTATAATGATTTCTCCCATAATCCCTTCATTCGAGGGAATGCGGAAGTCGAGTAAAGAGATGCCTTCATCTTTATCTAAAATTGGCAATAATTCATTGCGATCTTCATCCACTAAGAAAATCACAGAGCGATCTGCTCTAAGCATATCTCCAATTTTGCTGGTGATGAACCTTAGCATTTCTTCCAAAAATAAGATAGCTTCTAAGCCTTGGCTTCCTTGAGCATCCTCCAGCATCGTCAAAGTTTGATTTACGATTTTGAGCCGAGTATTCATATCCGAAGCCACCTGCTTTAGTTTCGTTACTTTATCTAAAGCAATTCCTTCTTCATAAGAAGATTCGTGGGTTACTTCTGATATAGTAGGCTCGGCTGTGACTATATCCGTTGAATGCACTTCGTCAGTATGTACCATTTCTGCAGGAATGCTATCTGATAGGCCAAGCTCCACAGGTGTGGCTGCTAAAGGCTCTGCTGTTTCTATAGGAGTTAGGTCAGCCGGAACAGCCAGCATTGGCTCAGCCTGCGCTGGGACTGCAGCAGAATCTGTTTCAAGATAAGAGGGAAGTGGCCCACTACTGGATTCTACATTACTAGAACCAGGGCTTGCGACTGGTGGCACTGCTGCTTCTTGCTCGAGTGCTTTCGGTACTTCTAACTGAATATTTCCTGGGATATCTTCTTGAGCCTGAATAGTAGGAATCACAAAGGCGCTTTTGGTCAAATTGCCCATTTCCTGCAAGGTTTGCAAAATTTCTTCGCATGTTTGTGGCCTTTGTGCAGGGTTTTTCGCAGCCATTTTGTTGATTAGTTCAATAAGCTCTGTAGAAGCATCCTTGGCTTGTGATGCAATGTCTGGGAGAGGATCATTGATATGAGCGGCCATAATGTCTTTGCGATGTTCTCTTGTATAGGGATACTTCCCAACCAAGCAAAAATACATAAGGATTGCTACAGCATATATATCTGAAAGTGTATCAGATTTTTTCCCTTCACATTGCTCTGGAGAAAGAAAATGAGGAACAGTGGGAGGTAATGAAATATCTACTAAAACCAGACGGCCATTTTCTTGAATAATCACATTATTTGGCTTCAGATTGCGATGAACAATTCCAAATGCATGAAGAGTTTGTAAACTATATAGTATTTGCTCTAGAATGGGATTGGCTTCGGCAACGGTCAGTTTACCTTTGCTTGCTAAGAGGGTGGCAAGATTTTGACCAGGAACAAATTCTCGAATTAGATAGGAGCCTTCTTCTTCATCATACGCATGCACTTTGGCAACATATTCGCTTTGAATTCTGCGCATCATTTTTAGTGAAGATAAAAATCGTAGTACAATTTTTTTCTTGTCTCGGGTTTCCACTTTGGTCTTTTTTTCCGGTGTCAATGTTTTATAGCAGCATATATTATATTCTGGGTGGAAAACGCGGTAGGTGCTTCCTAGTCCGCTAGACCCTAATTTTTCTTGCACCTGCACCAAAGGCAAGTTTGGGTGGATTTCGTCCATACATTTTTACCTATTTCAAAAAGATTCGGATAAAAATACCCCAGACAACATGCTTGGCAAGCATAGCATGTCAAACATAATGGTCTGTTCCATAAAAAACAGCCTGCTTACTGAATGGGTTTCATCTAAAAAGTTGATTAACAGACCAATAATTAGGTAGGTCCCAAAGAAATCCTGATTATAACGTTTTTTGGGTGAACTGCTGAATTGGCACAGTCAGGCTTTGCAAAGTTGCCAACTGACATGGCTCCCCAAATCCGTTAGAATCAAAAAATCAACGCTTTATTAAAGCACGCCATGATTCTGGCAATTGTTGAATGAAAAGTTCTTTTTCCAAAATAGAACTTTCAGATACTTGCTGGAGCAGATCAATGACCATTTGCATATCACGCATATCTAAGAAAATCTTAGCAGCTCGAAGAAGATAGCGATCTTGCTTAGGAAATAAGTTGCCGCATGGTTGGATTCCGGGTGCGTTTTCTTTGAAAAAGAGCAGGCTAAATTTTCCGTATTTCCCAAAATCCATTTGGTTCAAAAGGTAAAAAGCATCGCAGACAAAAGCCAATTGCCCTGGCTCTTGATTTTGAAACCAATGGTTCATCCAATATTGGGCATAGCGTTCTACCATGTCAACTCGATT
Organism: Planctomycetota bacterium; assembly: GCA_022710345.1. GTDB lineage: Bacteria > Planctomycetota > Uabimicrobiia > Uabimicrobiales > JABWCH01 > JAKLHB01. Next base: position 20,156 of record JAKLHB010000010.1, on the reverse strand, counting down.
GCGACCTAAAAGTTGGGCAAAAATCATGGCTTTTTGGCTTTCTTTGTGCTGTTGCAATGTTTCGCATACATACGCTAATCGCTCATATAACCAAGCTGAGCGTGGCATTTGCGCTAGAGCTTTTAAAAAAGCTTCTTGAGATTCTTCGAGCCACAAAGATTGAGTTTTGGGCTGTGCACGATTTTCTGTTGCAGCATACTGTAAGAGCACTGCCCATTCTGCCCAATGAACTGGATTTTGAGGATCAGCCTCTAAAACATACTGATATGATACCATCGCATTTTGAATTTCCTGCTGCTTTTGCAATCCGTGCGCTCGAGCAAGCTCTTGGGCCCAGTCTTGATAATCCATATAAAATGGGAATGGTTTGGCATTTTCTGCGTTCATTTGATTATATAAATACGGCAAGATTCCTAGAAAACCCACGAATGCTAAAAGCCAGAATCCATAATCAATGATTGAAACAAACTTTATCTTTACCATATACTAGAGCTAACTTGCACAATATCGCCTGGATTCATTTGAAGATCATGCCGCAAATCTCCAGCTTGAATTGCGTTGTAATCTACAATAAATTTTAGTACTTTCCCTTCTGTATTTCTTCTAAGCACGGTGATCTTTTCAGAAGCAAATTCTGTGAGCCCGCCAGCTCTTGCCAGCACGCCTGACAAACGGTCCCCTTCGCTTAGAAGCGAGATCATGCCTGGCCTTGTTACTTCTCCATATACAGACACAAATTGCTGAGGTTTAGCGGGCACAATCACAATATCGTCCGGCCCGATTGGTTCACCTTGCGATAAAGACTCGGTGCTGGCTGAGGTTGTGATGACTTTACGTGCCTCAGCATTCACTTTGCGGAATATCTTAATGTTGCTTAAATCCGCATTTAAGGTAGGCCCTCCTGCCAAAGAAAGAACTTCCCAAATGCTCTTGGTCTCATTTTCAGGAATGACATACGCTCCTGGGTTGACAACATTGCCTTGAACATAGACCAATGGGTTCTTTTTCAGCATCACAATATCATCAGGCTGGATTAAAAAATCTTCCTGAAAGTTATGGTGTTCCAAGATATCACGTAGGGAAAAAGTATAAACTTGAGCTTTTCCTTGTGCATCTTTTCGAATAATATCAATATCGCTCAAGTTGACTTCCTTCGGAATATTGATGCTGAGCAATAAGCGGCTGATGCTGATTCGTTCTTCCGTAGGTAAAGTGACCACACGAGAGCTTTCTTTTTCAATATACACATAAACTTTGCGTTCTCCCCAGCGTACTAAGGAAACATTCACAATAGGAGCAACCACATAACGAGAAAGCCTCTCTTTAATTTCATCAGTCACTTCTTTGACTGTTTTGCCCAATAAATTCACAGTCTTGATCAGGGGATAATAGATGATTCCATCTGTCGGAACAACAAAGTCTTTGCTTAGTTCTTCTTCTCCTACAACATCAATATGAATTACGTCTCCAGGTGCTAATGCAGCTTTTTTAAGCGCACTGGATAAGTCTGCATCTGGAAGAACTGTGGTTTTCAAAGGTTGAGTGATTGGAAGGCTTTTTTCCGTAGGCTCAGGCACTACTACAGGAGGAATGGGCATTTTGCTTGGCTCTTGTTTTTCAACGGATTCTGGAGGCAAAGCATACTCTGTGGAGCACCCCGAAGATATTAAAATAAAGATTGCTAGCCAATATCTCAGCAAATTCATAAAAAAAAACTCCCTAGAAAATGATGACCAAAGAGGCTCCGACTAAATGCTGAGTGAATTTCTGAGTTATATCGTCGCTAGTCACCATATTAAATCTATAAAATATTTCTGCATCTATACCTTGTGCAATACGATATGTCAAACTCATTTGCCAACTATAATTCATAGACGTTTTAGCATTGATTGGATCATTGTATGCAACTGTAAACTCACCATGTGCTGCCCAATCTCGTGTGATCAAGTAACGAGCACCTATAGCAGCAGAAATGGTGTATCTAAAATCTCCCAAAAGAGAAGGCTGGGTCTGTTGACCCAACGTAAGTTCTAATTTGAAGCGACGTGTATCAAATTCCATGAATTTCCAGTCTAATGTTACGAATGTCCTCCAATACCACTTGTCGTCGCGTTCTTGGGCTCCAGTACCTACGTAAATTCCTACATTGCGTGTCAATTGTAAGATTCGCTCCAAACGTAGGCCAACCAGCCAGCTTTGCCCCATAGTATCATAAAGTCTCTTTTCGTAAATCGAAGTTGCATCTCGATAATCAATGATGTCCCAACCATACGAACCTGTGATATAAATTCCTGGGCTTATACGATATCCAATAGTATAATTTTGCCCATAAAATTGATAATCTCCTCTGAAATCTTCGTAATTTAAGTATTCATGGAATGAAGTGATTTCAAAAAGCCAGCGATCGTATGTAAAGCCTAACGTAATATTGCAAGTATTTTTGAACCAAGGAGAAAATGCATTGACTTCACCGGTGATCAGAGCGCTATTCCGTCCAAATCTATCTTGAAAAATAGCATAAAATGGGCCGTGCTTCCATCGGGCTTCTAGTTCTACCTTAGGCAAAAATTTTTGTTCGTTTTCATCAAGATAATCTTCAAATTGAAATCCGAGCTTAAGGTCTAATTCCAATTGACGTAAAGGCTTATACTCAAATTGAGATTCAATTGAAGAAGCATATATCCAATCAGACGAAACATACGTCTTTTTTTGGGCATAGTACAAATTGCTGTTGTAATAGATAGTATTACGAAAGATGTTGCGCCAACTGAAATTCTTTTTCTTAGGAAACAAG
>JAKLHB010000010.1:0-17352 GCA_022710345.1 Planctomycetota bacterium | reverse complement strand
AAGGCCAACCCTGCTGTTGAATAAAAACTTTCCACATCTTGCGTTTCGAGAATAGGGTCATCTAAGAAATCAAATTCATCTTCGGTGATTTCCTGCACAAGTGGAGGAGGAAAGCTTGGTTGTGGCTGTTCTTTAGAAACAGAAGGTTCTGGTGTGGTCGGCTGTGTTCCATCCGAACCTGGGACGGGATTTTCAGCCCCAGGCGGCTTTCCTGTACTAGCCCCAGTTGGGGTTGTTATAACTTCTGGCGGTTTTGTTTCTTCTGGTGGTATGCTGGTATCTCCAGGGCTGATTGTATCTCTAGGGTTTTGTTGTTGAGGTAAAATGGGCTGGCTAAAACTAGAGATACACAAAACACTACTTATGATAAAGAATATTAAATATTTATTCATTTTATAAACTTTGATGTAAAAGAAAAAAAATATTTTTATATTTCTTTTAACTTTTATTTAGATGAGATTGTATTGTGTAATACAATGGAATGAGTAAAATATCTTGCGAAAATATTTGAACACCACTTGGAGTGGTGGTATCAGAAGGTTGAAACAGCTTTCTTTTACGCTGTATTTCGCTTGGTTCTGGGAACAAGCGTGTTTGGATAGCAGCCGGTTCTTGAGAAGACAATGCCAGCGGCTGCTGCAGGACTTGCTCTAATCCAGGAATAGGAACCCACGATACAATCATGCCAATCTGGACCAAGCCCAGCGCATCAGGAACCGTAAACCAAGTATCTGCATTTGGGAAATAATGGATTTGATTAGGTTCCAATGGGTTGCTAGCGCTATCTCCTCTTGGAAAAATAGGTATAACCCGACCATCACTTCCCATAGATATGGAGTACACATAAGTAGGATGATTGACCTGAATTTGAATTTGGTATTGATCCTTAGGCTGCAAAGTTTCGCCACTGTTCAAAGGCGAAATTTCTCCATTTCTTTTTTTCCAAACTTGAAATTGGACTTCTAAGCTCTTATGTGCTTTTGATGTTGTTCCTACATGGCTTAAATAAGATTGCGTAAAAAAAGGTAGCGCTGGTTCTTGCTCAGGTCGAGGATGTCCTTTTGCTAGCAGTTCCTCATGAGCCATAGCTTGAATAATATGACGGGGGATTTGATCTTTCGAAAGATAAGCTTTGGCTGTTTTAGCAATGATTGCGGTTTTCATGGAGACCATTTTCAGAAAAATTTCATAGTCGCTCATACGCTCCTGCATGGAGCCTAGCACAACATAATTGACCTGAGTGAAATGACCCAATCTCTCTAAATTTTCACGCGCAAAGAATTGGCTAGTTTCTAGACGATGCTGGCTGATGATGTCCTGCAAGCGCTTGCGCTCTAAGACTTCCATACTAGGACTTAATGCCCATTCCAAATCTTGGAGTATGCCATTCGCCAGTGGTTCCTGAAATTTTTCTTCCACCGTAATCGAACCAATGCAGACTTTTTCTCCAGAAATGGATAGCCCACGCGCTAGATAGCGAGCTAATTCATTCCAATTCATAGCATTCCAAGCGACAGCTTCATTCCTCACTGTCGAACTTTGGCAGCCAAAAAAACAAAAGAAACAACACAACAAAAACCATTTTAGATCAAAGCAAACCAACATACATACATCCCCGTATCTATCACGTGACGTACTTTTTAAAAAGTTTCCTGAACTGCCTGCCTATTTTTGCATAAACTTCTTGCAAAGTCAATCTTTTTATAGAAAGTTCGCCAAGTTCTTAGTTGAAAAAAATATAAACACCATATTGTGATAACATGAAGTTAGATAAAAAATTATAGCTTCTTTTTGAGGAAAATAAAGAAAATTTATTCAATAAAACCAAATTGGCCAGTTCTTCAAACTAGTAACGTATTGTTTGAAAAAGAGTAAGAAGAAAACTAAAATAATGTTGCAAATTTCAAAAAAATCCATAACATAACTTAAAAAACTTTAAAAAAAAGATTTTCTTATGGATATAAGCTTAGTGATAATAACAAGCTATTCATAGCATGGACAATATTAAAAGATTTGTTAGCAAAGCTAGCGCAAAAGTTAACGGACCTTGAAGGAATAAGAAGCATCAAAGGCTGACGCATCACTCTTTTTCCTCACCTTTTTCCCAAATGTTTTATTTTTTATATCTTTTAAAAAGGAAAGTTTATGGCTAAACTCAATTCCATGCCTGGCAGGGATAAATTTTTGCCTGTTTGCCAAAAAGATATGGAAGCCAAAGGCTGGGAACAATGCGATTTTATTCTTGTATCTGGAGATGGTTATGTAGATCATCCGAGTTTTGCAAATGGAGTGATTTCGCGTGTGTTGGAGTCTGCTGGATTTCGGGTCGGAATCTTGGCTCAACCAGGGTGGGAAGACACGAAAGACATTGAGCGCTTAGGAAAACCCTTATACGCATTTTTAGTAAGTGCAGGCAATTTAGACAGCATGCTCCACGCCTATACATCCAGCAAATTGCCAAGAAGTGATGACCCATATAGCCCTGGTGGAAAAGCAGGGTTTAGACCCAATCGGGCGACTATTGTGTATTGCAACCTCATACGCAGGACATTTGGAAAAATTCCAATTATTATAGGCGGCATTGAAGCCAGTCAACGCAGATTTTGCCATTATGACTATTGGGAAGATAAAATACGACGCAGCATTTTACTAGATTCGAACGCGGATTTGTTAGTTTTTGGCATGGGAGAGCAGCAAATTTTAGAAATTGCCTCACGCCTTAAAAACAATGAAAAAATTCATACGATCACAGATGTGCGCGGCACAGCCTACATCAAAAAAGATATAGGTTTTTTAAGCAGTTCAGAATATATTAATCGTTTTGGAGAACCCCAGTTTACATTAAGTTATGAAGAATTATTGCCGCCTAAAAATACACCACCTCAACGTGTACAAGAGCATAACCCCAAAGGCACGCCACCACAATATCGCAAAAATTATGCAATCGCATTCAAAAAAATTTATGATGAACAAGATCCAGTACGCGGCCGGCCAGTGGTACAAGCTTGTGGCGCTTTGTACATCGTGCAATTGCCACCAGCGGCATTGCAATCTCCTGAGCAGTTGGATGCCTGGTATGATTTGCCCTACACGCGATATTATCATCCAGATTATGAAGCCCTGGGCGGGATTCCAGCCTGGGAGACTACCCAGCATACAATCGTCACCCATCGAGGATGCTTGGGGTCATGCAGCTTTTGTGCTTTGACCATGCATCAGGGCCGAATTATCCAAAGCCGCAGCGTGGAAAGTATTTTGCGCGAAGCCAAAAAGATTGTGGAGATGCCCAGTTTTCGCGGATACATTAGCGATGTAGGCGGCCCTACTGCAAATATGTATGCCAATGCTTGCCCAGTTCAGCAAAGCAAAGGAGCCTGTTTAAAAAAAGATTGCCTTTTGCCGCGTATGTGCCCTAAGTTAGAACAACATTTAGCAAAGCAAATGGAGATGCTGGAATCTGTCCGTAACTTACCAGGCATCAAAAAAGCATTCATCTCCAGCGGGATTCGGTATGATATGCTTTTGGACACGCAAAGTGCCGGGCAATTGGGAGAAAAGTATATTGAGAATTTAGCTCAGCATCATACCTCTGGACGGCTCAAAGTAGCCCCAGAGCATATTTCTCCTGCAGTACTACAACAAATGCATAAACCTAAATTTGAAGAATATCTTAAATTTCAAGAAAAATTTGAAGCTGCATCTAAAAAAGCTGGCAAAGATCAGTACCTGATTGCTTACTTTGTTTCCAGCCATCCTGGGTGTACGATTGAGGAACAAATTCGTTTGGCAGAGTATTTTCGCCAAAGTAATTGGTCCCCAGAGCAAGTTCAAGATTTTGTTCCCACTCCTATGACTCCAAGTACTGTGATGTTTTATTCAGGCTATGACCCATGGACCTTAAAGCAAGTTTATACACCTACCACTATGCGAGAAAAACGGCGGCAAAGGGCATTATTACAGTTTAAAAAACCTGAAATGCAAGGCCGTGTGCGCAAAGCATTGCGTGAAGCAGGACGTTCAGACTTAATTGGGCATGGGCCAAAGAAATTAGTCCCACCTGGACCAGAAGAAGATTGGCAGGAGTAAGGTCTGCTTGCTAATTTGCAACTTTCTTATTATCTTTTGGTTAGGGAGTTAGATATTTTCTATTTCGGGAATTTTTTCTTTTATAACAACATGATTGACAAAATGCAAAGCAAAAAGTATACTGACTTGCCAACTGGCATAGTGGCTCCCAAAATCCGTTATATTGAGAGAGATTTTGCAATTTCCATTTGTCTTTCCATGCTCAAATGGTACATACTTAAAACAGCAGTGCATCTTTGGCAAAATCAATAAAACTTCAACAAAGGAGTTTGGAATGCGAGTGATTATTGGATTGGTCATTATCTATCTACTTGTTCCAACAAGTTTTGCACAAACTAAATATTGGGAACTTAAACAAGAAGACCTGGAAAAATACATTCGGCAAGCAGATTTGATTGCCACTGGTAACATAGATGACAGTAAAGTCCTCAAAGTAATTGATGTATTGAAAGGTCCTCAGCAGGTCCAAAAAGTTGCCTTAGCCGGAGCGCCGTTGAGTGAGCGTAAATTTGATCTAGAGTTTACATACATTTGCTTCCTTAGGCTAGAAAACGGACGCTATATACCTTTTGTGGAAATCTTGAAAAGTGATATTTTCTTAATTCGCAGGATTCGCAACCAAATCATGGCAGTGCGTGTGGATTCTTCGGATTATGTTGTGATGGCAGAAGTAAAATCCTTAAAAGAATTTAAAGCTGACACTGTAGTTCAAGTGAATGCTGAATGCCAAATGTTGGAAATGTTTAAGGGGCAATTACCTGCTACATTTTCATTGGAATACCAACGCATACCTAAGGCACAACCCCCAACTGTCTTTTTATTTGAAAATTTGACCTATATTTTCTTTATCAAAACTGAAAAAGATAAATTGTGTTTGATCAATGCGTATGATGGAGCTTTTGCTGTACGTCAGCAACTGGTCAAAGAGATCAAGACTGTCACCAGGCTTGAAAATCGGTATGACGAAGTGGCAGGCCAAGTGGTAGATGGAATCCAACTATTTGCCAAGCTTCCAGAAGATAAAATTGGATTGAATCAGCCTATTGTTGTCTATCTCTTGTTGCAAAATGTTTCTCCCAATGATTTGGAAATTTATCACAATCCAGAACAAATTCCGTATTTCTTGCTCGTACATGTAATTGGGTCAGATGGCAACATTATTCCTACAGAATATCCACGTCGGCATAGCATCCCAGATTTAGACAAAACGAACTTTCTAAAATTAGTTTCTGGCGGGTATTTTACTTTGCCCCCATTAGATATTCAACAATATTGCAAGTTGCCCATAGGGAAATACATTGTATATGTAGAATATGATTTACCCTGGAAATATGCAGGAAAGCCATTGGGCAAATCAGCCTGGTCTGGCAAAGTTATGAGTTCTCGTTTAGAATTGGAAATCACCGAGCCATAGGAGATTGATATGAAATACATTATGCCCATTATCATTGTATTATATTGTGTTTGTATAGCAGCTCAACCTACCACTGATCCTACATTTATTGCCAAAAAATGTATTGAGCAACATGGAGGTTGGGACAAGTTTGCTGAAATTCGGGATATCTATGCAAAAATGGATGTGATTTCATACTCAGATGATGGAAAATTTGCTGTTACACTCCATGAGTATTTTCGAAAGCCTGATAAATTACGTGTGGAAATGTATTCAGATGCAGAACCGCCTGTGATCATGGGTTGGGACGGAGCAACTGTTTATCAGTTGACAAAAGAAGGAAAAATCGAGCAATCGCAAGAACCTGAACAAGTAGAAAGAATACAAGAAAGCTTGCGATTTATTCGCATGCTTATCTTGACCAACCTGTTAGCAGAAGATTCAAAGCTTGAGTATGTCAAATATCAAAAAAAAGAAGAGTTTGGCATTCATATTTTAGCTCAAGTTCCTAAAGATGGTGGCGATAAGATTTTAATCTTTATCTCAGACACCAGTTATACTTTATTAGGCGCTCAATTTGCCATGCGTGATAGTAAAGGAGCTAAAAATTCGTTTAAGGTAATGTTCAAGCAGCATGAATGGTACAAAGGCATGTATTTGCCAATGCAAACCGAACTATACCACCAAAGTAAATTGGTGATGGAAGCCAGTCTTCGCTTGGCTAAAACGAATTCCTTAGAAAATGGGAATACATTTTTTACCAATCTCTTGGAAGAATCCAAATTTACAAGAACTGAAGGCACGCATCGCAGGCCATAGTAAAAGAAAAAATGGGTTGAAATTGCTGATTCTAACGAATTTTGTGGGTTGCCCGAAAAAAACGTTATAATCAGCTTTTTTATTTTTATGGCTGGGTTTAACAACAACACGAATGGCCATTCACGAGCTTATGAATGGCTTGCTCTAAGAGCTCGCCGATCTGGTCTTTTTTATAAGCAACTGAAGCGCGTTTAGAGCCAGCTCTTGGGTTAGCAGCTTCTTGGATCAGGCGTTTCGCTGCCTGGATTACTTCGGAAGACAGGGTGGCCTGAGAGGCAAGAAATTCTTCAACTTTGGGAAATCTGCAAGGCAATGGAGCAACCGCTCCGCCTGCGATCCGGAATCGCCGATTTTCAGGTATATCAGCATCTATTATTGCAAGAGCTAGATTTAAACTGGAAAGATCCATGCCTTGAGTCCTTGACCTGCGAATATAGGTAGAATTGCTTTTGGCAGGCAAAAATGGCAGGAAAAAATGCGTGACTAATTCGCCTGGTTTCAAAGCAACTCCAACCTTGGTTTTGCCACGTTCTTCAGTAGCTTGGTAGAATTCTGCCAAAGGCATGGAACGACGGCCATCTTTCCCTGCAATGTGGACAATTGGGTCAAAGATGAGCATGGTACTTCCGCCTTCCGCTCCAGATGCTGCATTGCAGATATTGCCGCCAATGGTGGCGCGATTGCGAATTTCACGACATCCCATCACACATGCACTTTCATGAAGTGCAGTAAATTTTTGCTGAATCAGAGGATGAGTTTGGATTTGGGTAAAATTGACCAGGCTGCCCAATTCAATGCCATTGGGCAAAATATTGATTTGCTGGAGCTGAAGATCTCGAATTTTTTTAATGTCAACCACGTGTTCGCAATGTTGCCATCCATTGCGCATCTTCACGAATAAATCGGTTCCTCCTGCAAGAATCTGATAATTGGGCAATGTCTGGGTGAGGTTGATGAATTCTTGGAGTGTTCCTGGATCATAGTACTGAAACGGTAGAAACATAGGCGGCCCTTTTCTTTTGCAAATGTTGTTCGACAGAATGCCATTCTTGAAGGATTTTCCCACGCACAACTTCGGCTGTGAGTGGTAATGCATGGAAATTAAGCCCAATTGCATCATGGACGGCTGCTAAAATCGCGGGTGCAATGCCAATGATTGGATGTTCGCCTAGGCATTTTGCTCCATAGATCATAGCATGGTCCGGAGTTTCCACAAAGTGTGTGTTGAACTGGATGTTTGCTGCATCTTCTGGTGTGGGAATTTTATAATCCGTGAATTCATGATTGCGGATACGGCCACGGTCATCATACTGGATGTGTTCCATGATTGTGCCACCAATCCCCATGACCACAGCACCTTCTACCTGGCTTTTGGCCATTTTTGGGTTAATAACCTTGCCAATGTCTAAGGCAGATGCAACCATTCGAACAAAGATGACTCCGCTGATGATGTCTATGTCAAGCACAACGCCTTGACATCCGAATGTCCATTGGGCTGCCACATTTCCCTGGCCAGTCTTGAGATCAGGGTATTCCATTTCAGGCATATACGCTCCATAGCCTAATGGTGGCATACCCACAGTTCGGCCATTGCTGAAGCTGTACCCCAACGTGAGCTTGCGCAGAGGAATGCGGCGGTCTTGGTCAAAACGATAATACACGGATTCACCATCATAGACCATATCTTCGGGTGATTGGCCAAATGCTGCTGCTGCATTGATTTTGAGCTTAGCAATTGCATCTAAGCTGGCTTTATAGACAGCATTCCCAACCATCCAGGTAGAGCGAGATGCCACAGTTTGCCAGTCATACGGAGTGTATCGGGTATCTGGAACTGCAGTGACTTCTATTTTTTCCACAGGTATGCACAAGGCTTCTGATGCAATTTGGGTGATGGTCGTAAGCAAACCTTGACCCATGTCTGTTGCGCTGATCATCACATTCACCGTGGCATCTTCATTGAATCGGACAACTGCTGTGGAAAAGCCATTGGTAGGCATGCCTGGAGCTTTCAGCAAATTTCCAATTCCAATACCTCTTGCAAGGCCAGGTATATTGGCTTTATTTTCGCGATATTCATTGAGATCTTGAATGACTAAATCCATGCATTGAGCGATATCGCCATCATCTTTACGGATGATTTCTCCGACACTGTTGATTTGCCCAGGTTGAATCAAGTTTCGCCGTCGGACTTCTTGCGCATCCATGTTGAGATGGTCAGCAATGACTTCCACAATCTTTTCAGCCATCAGTGCTGCTTCAGGGTGCCCATAAGCTCGATATGCACCCAAAGGCGGACGATTGGTATAAACGCCATACGCATCTATCTGCAAATTAGGGACAAAATAAGGACCAGAAGTTGCAATGCCGCCAGGCTGAACAATGTTAATGGCATAGCTAGCATAGCCACCTGAGTTCAGGATATACGTAATCTTAAGACCTAATATTTTTCCCTGGCGATCAAAAGCCACAGCAAATTCTCCATCTAAGCCACGTCCAACCACAGTACCATCGAACATCTCTTCTCGATCCAATTGAAGCCGGATGTATTCTCCAGGAAATTGCTTGGCCAAAAGCACAGTGAGAGGCTCAATGGTAACATCTGACTTTCCGCCAAAACCACCGCCTAAAAAATAGGTGGCAACAGCGACTTTACGCAATGGCAAATGAAATGCCTCTGCAATGAAATGCCGCACATCAAAAGGGGACTGAGCTGAAGTATAAATTTCCACAGTATCATCGAGGCACCATTTGGCAATGGTGACATGTGGCTCCATCTGACAATGAGCCAGGTGCGGCCAACGTACAATGCCGGTTGCTTGAAGCTGGCTTGTTGAAAATGCAGTTTCTACATCTCCTTGCTGGATGTGATAATGATGAAATATATTGGTCCCAGGCTTAGGTAAAAAGCCGGGGATGGTTGGGATAACATCGTGAATCAATGGCGCATGAAGTGCCATTGCATCCTTGGTTTCCAAAAGCACGGGCAAAGGTTCGTATGTCACCTTTACTTTTCGTGTAGCTTGCAATGCAATTTCTTTGGTCTCAGCCACTACCACTGCTACTGGCTCACCCACAAACCGCACTTTTCCTCTAGCTAAGGGAGGCTGGTCCTTGATGCAAACACCAACCAAAGCTTGGGTATCTTGCCCTGTGACCACGCCACGCACCCCAGGGATGGCCAATGCGTCGGCATAGTGAATGCTTTTGATCCACGCATGCGCCTCTGTGGACCGAACCACTCGGGCCACTAATTCTCTTGAAAATTTTAGATCAGCAGTGAATTTTGCACTCCCTGTCACTTTAGCTATGGCATCCACCCGTGGTAGGTTTTTGCCAATACTTTGATACTGCATAATTTGTTCCTTTTTATAACATACGGTGTAGAATATGATATATCATCATAGATAAATAATGCTCTGGGCTTCTTCATGTTCTGGCTTTATTCTGGCATACATAACAAAATGCCTTGCATTGTGTTATACACAATTAGAACTCTCGTATAAGATGCGCTGCAAGCAAAGTTTTTTGCCGCGAAGCGGTTTGGGAATAAAGCCTGGGGTTTTTAACCCCAGGGTATGTCGGCTCTTATCGTGTCCTGACGGGACACAGGAAAACCTGGCATTCTATCATAAAGCTGGCTTTATGCTCATGACTTAAGGTTTAGCTTTATGGAAAAAAATTTGGGTAAAATAATATGTGCCTTGATGGTAGAAGACACCCAGCCCTGTTTCTGTAAAGGATTTGTTTTCTAAGTTTTGGCGGTGGGAAGAGCTCGTGAGCCAACCACACAATACTTCTTGGACATCCACAGCCGCATTTGTGATCATCTTGGCTAGATTTTCTCCAGCATAGCGATGTGAAAGGCCAGCGGCCAAGAGTCTTTCTCCCACATTACGGCCATCAGGGTCTTGATGGGCAAAAAAATGCCGTTGAGCCATATCTTGGCTGTATCTGCGTGCCAATTGTTGTAATCGTATGTTTGGTTTAAGCTTAGGTTTCCCTTTGGAAATACGCCATTGATTGACTGCTTGGGTAACCTGTTGCTCTAATGCCGCGATTTGTGCCTTGGTCGGAATCATCACAATCTCCTGCTGACAACCATAAGCTGCAAAAAGCAGGATCAGGTTTCCAATTACGATCCTGCCATCCATTTTTGGATCAATTCAAAAATGGCCATGTAAAAATTGCCTTCGATTTGTAATTGTTTGAAGATTGGCAATTCACTTAAATCACCAAAAACTTGGATTGCCCAAGCCAATTGAACGCATACAAAAATATAGACTCCACACCAAATTTTCATCACCAATGTATTCGGTGGGCATTCATTGCGTGCTATAAAGTATGCCATAGCGCGCCATACCAGCCCTAGCCCTATGCTAATGGCTATGATAAAAAAGAAAATGTTGATGATATTGAGAAAAATTGGACTTTGAGAATAAAGTAAAAATAAAAGAACAATGGGCGCAAAAGCAAGAAGGGCAAGGCTCATTTGGTAGGTGGCCAGCAGCAAAATAGTAACCGTTTGCAATAATCCTAACCTTGTCCCTAAAAACATATTAAATGAGAATAACAGTGGTGCACAAATGATAAAAGTGCCTAATAAAAGGCCAGGTACTTTCACAGCCATCCCAATTGTGTTCCAAAAACCACCTGAAATTCCCAAAACAGTTCCATATAGCAATGCAAATAGTGATCCATAAATTATGCAATATAATATCTTACGCCATACTTGATGGGATTGATAAATCATTTCAAAAAGTATGGTTTGTTCTTGCCTTAATAATTGTCCTACTGTATAATGTTCTTTCTGTTTCAGCTCTGCTGAAGATAGTTTTTGAACACGTATTTCTGCAGAAGATGTTGCTGACAATTTTACATCGTCTGTGACTTCTTCTTCATCATTTTCTTCTGACATAATAGATCATACCTCATGAAGTATTTACGAAAAATTATAGTTATTTTTTCCGTTGCTTGGATTATATTTGGCCTTGTTTCCTTTTTCTTTGGCTTGGTTTGTGCTACGGGAATTATCTCTGGATTCAACACATACCCATTTCCCTTGGGAGATCCCACCAGCATCGCTGTAGATCAAGACGGCCGTTTGTATTGTGCCTTGCAATTTTATCAACGAATTCAGGTATATGATGCCCAAGGCCAATTTTTAAGAAATTGGCATGTCCCTAATGCGGGTTATTTTGCTTTAAGAGTCAATGAGCAGAATTATTTGGAAGTGGAAACAAGGGAAGGACAACGATATGTTTTTACTGCAGATGGAACCCTGCTCAACCAAGCTATTCTAATACAATTAGAAAATCCAGCAGCAATTTTGGGAAAAACTTTCTGCACAGATCCAAACGGAAATCGCTATGAAATTTGCAACCGTTTTTTAGCACCACACATTATCAAAATCAGCCCACAGGGCGAATCTCAAATCTGGATTCAAATGCCTTTTTATCAATGGCTCATCACAGGGCCTTTGATTCCATGGCTGATGATTTTAGCAGGCTTTATTTTCTTAGGATGCCTTCAAATATTAGAAGAAAAAATACCTGCAATTCGTCAATCAGAGACACCGGCTATGGTGGCAGCGGCTGGCTTTTATCAAAAAACAGAAGATGCAGTGCTTATTCCCATTTCCTTTTATTTATTGCTAGAACCGCTGGCCATTATCTTAGGTTCTTTAATTGCGATTGGAATGATGCTTTATATGCAAAACATGCATAACTTAACATTCATTCGTGTTTCTTTAGCCGTGGTGCTTGCCATTGTAGGAATGCATGCATTCTTGCATTTGCTTTTTGCACCCGGGTGTCCACTTCAAACATGCAAAGGCAAGCTGCGGAAAATGAGCGATAAACCACTGCAATATCGCTGTTCGCAATGCGGATTTATCTATACAAAAAAGACAATTGATTTTTAGACTTTATGTTAATTTAACATCTATTAAATTTTTATTTTTATAAAGTTCTCGAAGGGATATAAAAAAAGTTTGATAGTGTTCACTCCGATAGTCTGGGTAAGTCCACTCCCAAAACTGATATTGCTTTTGTTGGTATCGTAAGGTTACTTCGCCATAAATGCCGTCCCCTAAATATAAACGATGGCTGTAATCTTTCGTTGTTGCTAAAATAACCTTCGATAGGCTCAAATAACCAGGATCAAGATTGATGGGGCGTGGTGGCGGAGCATATTGTTTTGCCAATCGTGCTTCCAATTGATTGGTGAATATCTTGGCATTTTTCAATTGTCCTGGATCTATGAGCTTTTCAAAAGCAATGAATTGCCGCCATAGTAAAGGCCCCATTTCATCTGCATAATAATTAGTAAAGTCAAATTTCCAAACATCGCTTTGCTGATCTATGGGGCCAAATTCCAAGATAAGTGCTTTGATCGCTTCTGCTGCTACTTCTTGATGGCAAAATAGCATGCCTATAAACAATTTTACAGGACTAGGTGCTTTTATATTGCCCATATATGCCTCAATTTTCAAAATGGGAATGAATTTCAATTCGACGTGACAGCTATATTCTAGCTATGTTATAGCGATTGTCAAGATATTTTTTGAAAAGGATTAAGACATGGGATTTCAAGGTAGCCTCGACAGCGCATCTTTTGCAGATATTGTAAATAAGCTATGTCGTACTAACCAAGAAGGTGTTCTCACAGTTTTTGATGACAAACGCAAAAAAGCTATTTACTTTCGTAATAATGGAGTTACTTTGATTGGTGGAAACCAACGGATGAAGCTTGGAGATCTATTGCTGCATGCGGATAAAATCGCCCCAAAAGAGCTAGATAGAGCCTTATCAGAGCAAAAAAGAACAGGCAAACTTTTAGGTGAAATCGTGGTTGAACAAGGATTAGTCACCTCAGAGGAGATAGAGGATTTAATTGCCGACCAAATCGAAGAAGAAATCTGCGATATTTTTTTTTGGGAAAATGCACAATTCATGTTCCAAGAAGGCCCGCCTCAAGAAGAAGATACTTCAGAATTTATGCAAGTAAGCCTTATATTTGATGTGCGTAGATTGCTTTTCCGTATTGCTGATAAAATTGGAGAATGGGAAAGCATTCGAAAGCAAATTCCTTCTTTTTCTGTTATTTTTGTCACTACTAAATCTACTTTAGACCTTGATCTTACAAATCATCCTGATTCGCCTCAGCATTTTGCACAAGTAATTCCTCATCTGAGTGGTGCAAATGATGTGAATGACATCATCCGACTGAGCCAATTGCCTGTGCTATCTGTTTGCCGCATTCTCTTGATTTTATTAGAAAATAATGCGATTCGTCAAGCCACGTATGATGAGCTTATGGTTCTTGCATTAGAAATGCAGCAAAAAAATAAAACTCAAAAGCAAATCCATGTTTTAGAGCAAGCACTGTTATTGCGGCCTAATGATGAAGAACTGTTGCTTAAAATAGCACATGCTTATGAAAATACAGGTGGTAGCAAAAAAACAGCCGAATACTATTGCAAATTAGCAGACCGTATTTTTGTAAGCGATCCTAAAAATGCAGCTAAGCATTTTGAACGAGCGATTGCACATTCTCCTAACTCTTTTGAGCCACGTGAAAAAGTGTTACAATTATACGATTTGCTCAATGACACTGACAAAGAGCTATATCATAGCAATATGCTGGGCAATTTATACCTCCAAGAAGGAATTTACGAAAAAGCCCAATTGATTGGAATCCAATACAGCGAAAAATTTCCAGAAGCCATGGAATTTCATTCCATTCTTGCCAAAGCTTATGCTTGCTTAGGACAGGTTAATTTGGCTGTCCAAGAATATGAAATCATTGCTGCTAATTTTGAGCACTTGAATAATTTAGAGAATTATATTGCTACGTTAGAAAAAGCCATTGACTTAGACCCTAAGCGATTGGATATCCAGCGCCAGATTTTAAGAACAAAACGTTTTTTAAAGTGGAGAAAACATCGCAAGGCAATTTTGCTAAGCGTTGGAATTGGGGTTATTTTAATTGTCTTGCTAGGTGCGGTTACATATTATGAATTAGCAGCGAGAAATTTATACAGTAATGCCCAAAAATTTGAAAACACGAATGATGAAATTGCACAAAAGTTATATGAAGAACTCCTCGATAAATATCCCAGAAGTACAGTAGCAGAAAATGCTGAGGAATCCTTACTCGCGCTTAAACAAAGATTGAACCAAATGCAGCAATTGGAAGACGCTCAATTTCGAGAACGTGAAAAAACAAGGCTAAAGCAGTTTGAGCATATTAAGAATTTAGCGCAATTAGGGAGATTCCAAGAAGCCAAATCCTACCTGGTAGGATATAAACGAGAATATAGAGAAGAAAAATGGCAAAAAATATGCGAGGATACAGAAAAATTCATTGTGTATTGGGAACAGCAGATGGCCAAAAAAGACGCGGAAATCAAGCTGAAAAAAGCAAAAGAATACCAAAAAGCTGGCCAATTGGACGAAGCCATCCAACTGTATGAAGAATTAAGGGGTGGAGAGTTCCAAGAAGTTGTAGCCAATGAACTTAAAAATATTTATAATAGTAAATTATTGCTTTTGATAAAAGTAACCAAAGAAAAATTTGATCAAGGACTAGCCCAAGAACGCGGAGGTAATTTTAAGGCAGCGTTGGCCCTATATTATGAGATCGAAAAACTTGCTCGAGAAGCATTGGAAATCAAAAGTATCAGCAATGAGCAAGGCATAGACATTTCTCATACTAGGCAATTGGCAGAAAATGGTAGGTTAAGGATCGAAGAATGGGATCGCACGGCTATGTTACAGATCAAAGAGGCACAAGTCTTGGAACAGCAAGGCAAGATCAGTGAAGCTTATCAAACGATCTTAGGAATTTTAGCGGATCCCAAGTTAGGAAAAACCGAGGCGGCTAGTAAAGCCTCTCTTCCAATTCAGCTTGACACAGAGCCTAGCGGTGCCCGTGTTCGAGAATTCAGTTGCAAAACACCAGCCATCATCCATATTGATCCTAAAAAAGTTCAAAAAATAGAAGTGAGCTATCCCGGCTTTATGACAGAGCTTGTCACCCTTAGCGCTGCAACTCCATTTTCTTATAAAATAAATTTAACTAAACGCATACTATGGCAATATGATAGCGCCGGCCCAATTTGGGGCAGAATATTCACCTATAGAGATTGGGTGGTCATCACGAGCCGCTCTGGCAAAATAGCAGCATTGAATGCCAAGGACGGCAAATCGTTGTGGGAATATTCTACCAGACGAGGGATTGGAGATGTGGAAGCAGGTGCTACCATATCCAATGGAAAAGCATACGTTGGAAGCAATGATAAGTATCTTTATGCATTAGATTTAGAAACTGGAAAACCAGATTGGGAATTTCTGAGCGATGGTTTTATCAAAATGTCGCCTGCTGTTGAACAAGAAACTATATTTTTCGGTACTATGGGTGGTTCATTTTATGCTCTTGCCCAACAAACAGGAAAAAAGCTATGGCAATATTCAAGCCAGGATGCACATTTTAAGACATCGCCTATCATTTGGAGTAATCTGGTGATCGCAGGCAATACACGAGGCGAATTACTTGCTTTCCATCTTTTGGATGGCAGGCTTGTTTGGAATCATAAACTCGAGCCTATGAACGCAGATTTTGTTTTAGGCGACAAAAGTTTGTTCTTTGGCACAAGCCTTGGCCATTTATATTGCTGGGATATTGAGCAAAATGTTCTGGTATGGAAGACTAAGCTCCAAGGCAGAAGCGACAGCCGTGTTACTCTTGCTGCTAATCTCGTGTATGGTGTCACCACCAATGGTTATGTTTTTTGTTTGCAACGAAATAGTGGCAAAATTCAATGGCAGAAAAAAATTGCCAATGCATTATATAGTGCACCAGCTTTTTTAGATGAGCTATTGTATGTAGGTGCCATGGACAAACGGCTGTATATGTTAGATAAAAAAGGTGAAATTTTCTGGCAAGGCATTCTAGGCGATAAAGGAATACGCAGCGACATCACATTCAATGACTCAACCATATTTATTGGGACTGAAGAAGGTATCTTGTATGCATTGCCAAGATCATGATTGTTGCCAAAGTCTTGTCCGATGGTGGATTTTCGGGAATTCTAACTTGTTGTGCTAGAATATACTAAAAAAGATCATTAATCTGTATCAATCAAAAAAAATTCGCTTGGAAATAAAAGTTCTCTTTGATAGAATGCCAGGTTTTCCTGTGTCCCGTCAGGACACGATAAGAGTCGACATGACCTGGGGTTAGAAACCCCAGGCTTTATTCCCAAACCGCTTCGCGGCAAAAAACTTTGCTGCAGTGCAATCTTATACGAGAGTTCTACGATGCAATCGGCAGAAGAGCAATGTTTTTTAATCCTGTGGGGTCACCGTTCATTGGTCATCAACAAAATATTATTCATATCTAATTTCTTTGTATCCAAAGACTTAAATGCTTACTATGATATATAAATCTTATAACACTTTGCAATTCAATATATTATGCTATTTGAAAAATACTAAAAACTATAAAAATGATTTTCTCAAAGCGCTAAAAACCTCTAGTTATTCTTTTTATGATGCGCATATAACAGTATACAAAACATCATGCTATATGCGCTAACATAATAAATTGAATATACTTATGAGAGTCTTAGCAGATAAAATGCAGGCCACTAGCTTGCAAAAATTAAATCGTTCTTGACAAATCTCATAAATTTTCTATAATCACTCATTCAAGTTCGACAAGATCATCTTTCATCCAAGGGGTTAAAACTGGCAGTAACAAGGAACAATCAATGGCTGCAGATACAGTTGACAATTTGATCGGCCGTGTATTTCGAGATTGCAAAATCGTTGAAAAGATTGCTGTTGGCGGTTTTGGCACGGTCTATAAAGCAATAGATGAGAAGTTGAAAGTTCCGCGCGCTATTAAAATATTTCATCCACATCTTTCGCAGGAGCCAAATTTTAGAAAACGCTTTGAAATTGAAATGCGTCTTTTGGCCTATATTGATCATCCAAATATTGTTCGCATCATTGGTGCCATTGATGAACCAGACACATCTGGCTTTATTA
>JAKLHB010000001.1:49164-52274 GCA_022710345.1 Planctomycetota bacterium | reverse complement strand
TCCCAAGGATAAGGGTGTGTTCAAGTTACTTGATGTAGAAGGCGTAGAACAATTCTACTTTTTATACAGCGATGAACCCTTAGAACGTCCCATCGTAATTTTGCAAAAACACTTGCACAAGAGGCAGCCGTATGCCAACATCATTGGAAGACAATTAGATCATAAAGTCAAAAAATAATTATGGGAAAGGAACGAAACATGCGGTTTCTAGGATATTTCCTTATTTTGGTTGTATTATGGGGTTGCAAAAGCAGCACAGATGCTGAACAAGTTGGACATCAAACAACTCAATTACCTGCTATGCCAGATGTTTCAAAAACAGATGTAGCATCTAGCCCTGAAATAGCAGATTCAGCTAGCCAGGTAGATACTACAGCATCACCATTTACTGTGGATATCTCTATCAAACAAAAAGGCTCAACTGAATTCCAGGTTCTGAAATCTGCAGGAAAAATAGAGCAAGGAGATGAGTTGCAATTCCAAGTGAACATTTATCAGCCCATTCATTTAGCCTTATTCTTAAAGAATAAAGACCAAGAAATCATACAACTTTGGCCGCAAAGCGATTTTTCTGAACTCTTGCCAAAAGGCAAAGTGCTGCAACTTGTCGCTGGCCCATTTGAGCGGCCTCAGGCCCAAGAATATCTGCTTTGTTTTTATGACGAAGTGAACATAGATGCCAAGCAACTTGCCAAATGGCTCCAGACATTGGATAATCAAAGTCTTGAACAAAAATTTCCAATCACAACAAGATCCCCAAAAGTTTCGGCACCAGCTCCGTCAATGCCCCCTGGCGCGGGACCTAGTCTCTCTGAGATGGAGGATGATTTTGAGGCCATCACTCCATTATATGGCATGCCCAGTATCATGGTTGTTGATGAAACCCAAGAAAGCATTACCTTGGAAACAGAGTCAGGATCCATTCAGGCATTGCAGATTGTTGAAGAAGATGCAGGAGTTGAAGAATTTGACGAAGCTAAGGTGGCGGAATCGTCGGAGACTGGAGAAATTCCAGAGTCAGTGCCAGAATCTTTGGGCAAAGCATCAGACCCGACAGAATCTCCTGAGGTAGTCGCTCCTGTTAAACCACCTGAAGTAGTTGCTCCTGCCAAGCCACCTGAGGTAGTCGCTCCTGTCAAGCCACCTGAAGTAGTTGTGCCTGTCAAGCCACCTGAGATTGTCAAACCCATTAGATCGCCTGAGATAGCCACACCTCTCAAGCCAGTCAATCCTGTGAATCCTATCTTGGCGAAGCCTTCAGAGAAACCCGCTGCACAGCCCATTCAGCCACAGTATATTCCGCCAGCCAAGCTCACAGGCCACCAGTCTGGCCCTAATACATTTAAAGCCAGGGCATACATCATTAAATTGACAGCAAGTTAAATGGTCTGTCAACTTCAAACATACTCTTTTTTTTTTCAGGAATCAGTATAGTCTTCAATTTTCGTCAAGAAATTGAGTTGACAGGCCATTTAGCACTTGGGTAAAAGAAATACTCCATGAGTAGGCACACCGAAAACTTCTTTCCCTGGTGAAGCTTTTACCCTAGTTGCTAGTAGCTGTTACAAAATTCGTTACGTCGCTTTTCATTGGCTCTATATTCAGACAAGATTGGAGAGACGAAACATACGATGCATTTGTTTCTCCAATCTTTTCATTTACTTAAAAATATTCTAATTGACCGACAGAATTAGATGAGCGCGTTGCATAAGCAATCATTTTGGCCTTTGTTTTTTGTATATATCGCAATTTTTTCAATTTTTGCCCAAAATTAGGTCTGTAGCAGGGGAAGCTCATGCAGCTACAGAAAAGAGTGCAAGATATTTCATATAAAAGAGTTATTGCGTATCTTAACGGCATTTCCCTTGGTCCATAAAATTTTCTAAAAATTTCTATTTTTTTCTTGACAATTCCTCAAAAAATTGTTATTATATGCCCATAATAACGCTGCGGGCGTAGCTCAGTGGTAGAGCACAAGCTTGCCATGCTTGCTGTCGTGGGTTCAAGTCCCATCGCCCGCTTAACAAAACTTCGCTGGATAACTTCCAGCGAAGTTTTTTTTTAGGCTGATGCCAAAGAAAGGATTTTGGATGACCCTTGCCTTGGAAATTCTCGATAATTTATATGGATTTTCATTAGCAAAATATGCGACGTGGTTTTTTTATAAACCAGACCATTTATTGTTGGACGTTGGTGAAGGCGTGAGTGTGGCCATGCGCAACATGATCTATGGGATCAATTCCGTGGCCATCACCCATGGACATGGAGATCATATTGCGGGCCTGCCTGGCTTGTTACGCTCTCGAGCATCTTCTATGGGGGATAAAGAAAAGCCACTGACCGTGTATTATCCCAAAGAAGACCGTAGCATCAACAAATTATATCGCTATATCAAAGATACTGTGGGAAAATTGACATTTGAAGTTTGTTGGCAGGAATTAGAAGAAAACCAAAAGATTCCATTAGCCTTCAATCGCTATCTGGTGCCGTTTGCCAGTCATCATGGAGAAAATGGCTTAACTTTAGGTTATAAGATCGTAGAACATCGAACGCGCTTGAAGCTAGCGTATCGAGATTTACCGCAGCAAGAATTGATTAACTTGATCAAACAGCATGGAAAGCAAAGTGTTAGCGAAAGTTATGATCATATATTGCTTTGTTTTTCTGGAGATTCGATGGTGCTTAATCCTCAAATTTTTGACCATGCCGAAGTGCTTTTGCATGACACCACTTTTTTAAAGGCTGAGGATCGAGACGAAAATACCCATGCCACTGTAGAGGAAGTGCTGCTGGCTGCCAAAACAGCACAGGTCGCTGCTGTAGGATTGTTCCATTTTTCGGCAAGATATCGTCATCCAGAAATCGTGGAAACCATCACCAAACTCGTGCAAGACTTGCAAATTACTTGCCCTGTATTCTACATTTTTTCCAATCCAAGCCCGCTCAGCCTAAGAAAAATTTGATTATTTAAGCAAAGCTTGCAACTCCCGCCAATTCCAGCAGACGCTAAGCACTCATATTTCCTTTGGACGCTTTCTGGGGCGCTGCTGAATTGGCACACGCTTTATTTTTTTGGCTCCCTTTCCACCTCCTTGCCATTCCCGCCAATT
>JAKLHB010000001.1:0-49064 GCA_022710345.1 Planctomycetota bacterium | reverse complement strand
TTTCTGGGGCGCTGCTGAATTGGCACACGCTTTATTTTTTTGGCTCCCTTTCCACCTCCTTGCCATTCCCGCCAATTCCAGCAGACGCTATCGGACGCTTTCTAGCCTGCAAAGCAGCACGGCTAAGCGCGCAACTTTCCTTTGGACGCTTCCTGGGGCGCTGCTGAATTGACACACGCTTTATTTTTTTTGCCTCCTTTCCACCTCCTTGCCATTCCCGCCAATTCCAGCAGACGCTATCGGACGCTTTCTAGCCTGCAAAGCAG
This sequence comes from Planctomycetota bacterium, assembly GCA_022710345.1. Classification (GTDB taxonomy): domain Bacteria; phylum Planctomycetota; class Uabimicrobiia; order Uabimicrobiales; family JABWCH01; genus JAKLHB01. The sequence goes on along the minus strand of JAKLHB010000001.1, from coordinate 48,798 downwards.
CACGGCTAAGCGCGCAACTTTCCTTTGGACGATTTCTGGGGCGCTGCTGAATTGGCACACGCTTTATTTTTTTTGCCTCCTTTCCACCTCCTTGCAACTCCCGCCAATTCCAGCAGACGCTATCGGACGTTTTCTAGCATGCTAAGCGGCACGGCTAAGCACTCATATTTCCTTTGCATGTTTTCTTGGCAAAGTTGCATGCACAAATAAAAAGGCACAAATCAATTTTGTGCCTTTTTGTGTTTCACTTCAAGGTTAGCTACATTCTTCGAATATACCGTTGCAAGGTTAGCTACATTCTTCGAATATACCTTGGTTTGGGGGCATAACGGGAAGGTGCATCGCGTTTGCTAAAAGTCATGATTAAATCCGCCACAGAAAGGGCTGCGACGTTTTCTGTCGTGGGGGTGGTGAGTACGAATTGGGCTTTTGTAGAGCGCAGGAATCGGCCGACTTCCATGATGCGGAGCATGTCTAAGTGGGCATTGTGTTCGTCCATGATAAAGAAGCCGCTGCCTCGTTCTTCCTCAATTTGGGATAAACCAATGAGCAAGATCAAGCTTGAAATAACATCTTGGCCGCCTGAGAGTGATTTATCATGGATGTCCACTTCATGTTTTTGATCAAAGCCTACTTTGACAAAGAGCTTGGCATCTTCTACCAAAGCCTCGCCTTTACCCCATTCAAGGACTACACGCATTTTGCACCCTGCTAGAATAGCCAATTCTTTGACAGATTTATTGTAAAAGTTAATGGTCTGGTCAATCATTTCTTTATAGTCTTTGCGGCAGAGTTCGAGTTCTTGGGTGCGCTGTTCTTGATCCTGTTCTTGGCGGTCTAGTTGTGTTTTCTTGGATTCTAGCTCTTTTTGTTCATGTTCATATAATGGAATCAGGGCTAAATCTTTGCAGCCTGGGAAGCGTTCGATGTTTTGGATCAGGTCTTGGAGTTTGCGATTGAGCCATTCTGGGGTTTCCAATTGATCAGGGGTATATGCAGCTTGGCCTGGTGCAGGAATGAGTTTGTTGAGTTCTTCTTTTTGCCATCGAAGTTGTTGGAGCATCTCTTGTTTTTCTTGCAGATTATCGTCCAACTGTCGCTGTTCTCGCTCAATTCTGTCTTTTTCGCGTTGCAATTCGCGTTGTTCTGTCAAGACCGATGTTTTGGATTCGCTAAATTCTTCTAATTCTGTGGCGATTTGGTTGCGTTGTTGGCCCAATTCTTTCACCACTCTGAGCAATTCTTCTCCCTGTTTTTGCAGCTCTTCATAGCGTTTTTGGGATGCTTGCCATTGAGTGATGATCTGGAATGCAGCCATCTTTTTTTCATTTTCTTGAATCTTACTGTTGATTTTTTGCAGTTCGGCTGTTAAGCGATCCACCAGGTCTTTTTGTGTGGTGATTTGTTCATTGAGGTCATTCAATTGTTTTTCAATGGCTAAACCACCGCAATAGAATCGAACATCGCGTGCAATAAAAATACCGCCGCGGCGATCTTGGCGATAGCCTTGCACCGTGATGGTGATGTCATTCGGATATTGATGGCCTTGTTCTACAGTATCCACTAAGAGAATGTCATTGAGCCCTGACAAACGGCCCTGAATACGAGGATCCAAAGGTTTAACATTCGCCAAAGCTGAATTAGGGTGAATTTTAGAAGGCAGTGCACTTGAATCAAAAGGGCTAATGTAAAAACCATACCGATGTTGTTCACCGAGTTTTTTAGCGCGTAGAAAATCTTTGGGATGCACGACAATTGAAAAACGTTCTCTGCCTAAAAATGCTTCAATTGCAAGTTGCCACTTGGGATTGGTGATTTCAATGCCTTCGGCAAACAGCAGATGATCAATTTTATTTTGCTGGAGCACAGCCCGAAATTGATCCACTTCATCTGGAAAACTGGGCAATTTCCTACGGCTCATTTGATCGCGTTCTTTACGAAGCGATTGAAGTTGTTCTTGGGCTTGGGTTAGCTGATTTTTGAGTTGGTAATATTGTTCTTTAGATTGATCTAATTCTTTTTGTAATGTCGCCTGATCTTCCTCAATATGCACTTCTTCAGCTTGCTGACGTAAGGTGTCCAATCGCTGCCATTCTGATTGGGATTGGCCGATTTGCTGGTGCAAACGCTGGAGTTCTTGATCTTTTTCTTGTTGGCGTTGCTTGAAGCTTTGCTGATCTTTTTCGATTTGTGTGATTTTGCCCTGCAGGGTTTGTTGCTCTTGCAAAATAGTCTGAATGCGCTTTTCCAAAGCGATCTTTTTTTGCTGGATTTCTTGATAGCTTGTTTCCACGAGAGCAATCTGGTTTAAGCAATGATACCAACGAGCGAGCGGTAATTTTTCTTGCTCAATGATCTTTCGTTCGCCTAGTAGTTCTTTGAAAGTCTGGGCTTCTTTGGCCTGTTGCTCCAATTGCCGGGTCTGCTGGCAAATTTTGTTATATTCTGTGCGCATCTCAATGAGCTGTTGAGAAGATCTTCGATAATTTAATCTTGCTTCTTCATATTTCTTAATGATTTCTCGATTGCCAGTGATATCCATGACCAATTGCAGGAGCTCATTGGGATCAAGCTGGCCAATGCGGTCTGTTTGGCCTTGTTCCAGGGCAATGAGCTTGAGAGTGGAGCGCGAAACTCCGGCTTCTTCTAAATATCTGGAATATTGCAGAGGTCGCAAGCTGCCTTTTAAATCTTTGATTTGCTCTACCGGAATATCGCCTTTGAGAATAAAATATTCTTTTTCAATTTTGTCAACACCGTGATTGTAGATTAAGCAAATTAAGGATACATCCACATCACCATAGATACCTAAATGGGCAAAAGGACGACGAGTTCCAACCAATTGGTTCGTCACTACGCCCTTGATCATGGCTAGTTCTACATCTTTTTGAATATAATGATGTAAAGTTCGGCCTTTGCTCAAGCGCTGGCCATTCATCAACACTCGCAACGCATCTAAGAATGTAGTTTTGCCGCTGCCATTAGGACCGACTAAAAGAATAATATCTCCATCCAAGGGCACCCTATAATAGGGATAGCAGTCCCAGTTCATCAACTCCAATGATTTGAATCGAAACATAGATTTCCCTTATTGAATAAAAAGAGCGAAGCTGAGCTTCGCTCAAGATCGCTGATTGATTTGATAGAACGCGGCTTGCAGAGGTACAAAAGATTGGAAAAGTTCAAGATAGCGAATTTTGGGAGTTTCCCCAAAAAGGCTAATCAGTAGCAAAGCGGTATCGGACACTTTACGCTTTTCCTGTGCTGATGCTGTTGTCAACTGGTTTTCTGGTATCTGTACTCTCTGTGGTTCCAACTTCGATATTTGCTGGTTCTTCGTCCAAAATTTCTGTCTCGCCTTCCTCATCTAGTTCTTCGTCTTCTCCAAGTCCAGCAATTTTATATGCTAAGGCAGATCGCTTGATTTCCATGGCCATCTGATTGCCGTCAATCAAAAGATCCAGCAAAATTCCTTCACTGATGATTTCATCGCGAATACGGATGAATTTGAGATTGCTCAAACGGCTCAGCGTTGTGCTAAAGAAATTTCGCGAAGCAAACTGAGACTTAAATTCAGCAAATAGTTCTTCGACTTTGACAAAGTACTTATTTGCGCCTGGCAAATCGTCTTCTTCATCTTTGCCATTTCCATTGCTTGGTTGTTCTACTGGATTGGGCTTCACGGTTGCTTCTTTGGGCATTGTAGGAGTAGCGCTTGCATTTCCCAAACTCAAGCGTTTTGGCAAAATCAATTTACACCACAAAACTACGAGCATGGCGATTTCATTGGCTTTGAGGCCAAAACTATCGGTTGTTTCAAATGATTCTTGGACTTCAGGCAAGAAGCGGACAGCATAATATAATGAGGATGAATTAGAGACCAACTGAACACCGGTTTGCTGAAAACGTTCTTGCACTGCACGGCGCAATCGCTCATTGAGCTCGAGCTGAGGAATCTCATTTTTTTTGATGTATCCTCGCCTGAGCAATCGTGCACAAATTAAACTAGCTTCTTTTTCTAATGTATCCATTATTTTTTTCCCTCAACATGGACAGCAGTCACAATGCCGCGTGTGATTTCTTTTACGCCTGTGATATCGTCATTTAATACTGCAGTAGATACTCCGTCTGGTTCTGCAACTTTGAGTTTAGGGCACGCTACAGCTTCGTCTGCCACCAAATTTGCAGGTACTTCTCCGCTTTCCAAAACTGAAAGCATGCAAAATCGAAACGCTGAAGTTGTCCAATTTTCGTATGGAATAAATTGTTCAATAATGAGTTCTGAAGATCGGCTCAACGCATGATTCACCTCTCCTGTGAACTGGAGGAAGCGACTATATGTGACAAGGCGATCTTGACTTTCGTTGGCCAATTCCATTTCAGTCCAACCGCGTCTCTCATCTTTACTCCGCTCTTTTTCAAGATACCATTCTGTTTCATAGACCATAAGCTGCGGCACAAAATCTAGTACATTCACCGGATAACTGATGGCCTTTTTCCCTAGTCTCACCAAATCTTTCATATCTGCATTGACCAAAAATTCTGCAATATCGTGTTGAGTCAAGGATTGATCGGCTAAAATGATTTTGCGTGCAATCATATCATTTTGTGCTCGTTGAATCTGTGAGAGCCGCGCGTGAAATGCCGAAAGTCTTTCGTGCACTTCTTGTTTCAAGCGATATGTATTAAAATCATTCGTTGGGAGATTTTCGAGATGCTCTCTGGATTTAATCGCAACGCTAAATTGGTTACGAATCCTGCTGCTGGCTTTTCTCAGATGATGCTCGGATTTACTCTCCAATGTGCTCTGAATTTCCTGATCAATTCTGGTGAGTTCGTTTAAGAACATGCGCAATGTATTTGTCGGGTCACTTTGGGAAATTTCGGCCAAGGTAAGTGAAGAGATACTTGTATCTAACGAATCTTGGGTATTTTCTCGATCCATTAGACCAACTAACATAGTCAAAAGACTTTTTCCTAAAGCAGACATCTGGTATGTGCTATCTTGAAAAATAAGCCAATTGGTTTTGACTAATTGGGATATAATTCTACTTCGCGCTTCTTTTTGCAGCCAATGTAAGTCTTGGTCTAATTCCTGGGATGTCCAGGCTGTTTTATTTGTTTCTTGAGAAAATAATAGGAGAATTGCAATTTTTACCCAAAAATTTGTTAAGTTTGATTTAGACAATTCTTTCAGAAGAATAAATAAAACTCCAAATTTTTTTGCAGCTTTCAGTTGAGGTATATCATCTGGAGAAGCATTGGGTTGAAGCAAATTGCTTAAAGCAAGTTGCATGCCATCAGTATGTTCTTCTACTGCAACAGGTTCACTATTTGTTCCAGGGGATATATTTTTTCCTTGGATATTTTCCATAAAAATCCTTTGCAATATTCTAAACATTTTAAGCAAATTTTTGCTCAAAAAATTTGCTAAAATTCTAATCCGGCTCCCAATAAATTACAACAAAATTTTATGTAAAATTCTAACTATATGGTGAATAAAGACTAAAAAAAATAAATGTTATATTATGCTCAGATATTTTTAGGCATCCTTTTGAGCATATCAAGATTCCTGTCAAAATTTTGTTGATTTTGCCATAATGTATGGTATATATTCTCTAAAACAACCAAATCCACTTTTCACGTTCCATAAATCAAGAAAGGAGAGACAGTGGATTTGATTCATCTAGCTATCGGCATGGCTGGCTTAATCTTAGGCTTTGTGCTTCGCGTTTTATGGTCTAGGATCATGGAACGCAATGCTAAACATGATGCTGCAACAATCATTGAAGAAGCGCAAAAAGAAGCCGAACAATTGCTAAAAGAATGTGAACTTGCAGCAAGAGATGAAATTTTCAAAAAAAAGGAAGCATTCGAAGCCGAGATGTCAGCCGTCCGCAAAGAACTACGCGTGGTCGAAAAACGACTTATGCAAAAAGAGGAAACTTTAAATGAACGTGCTGTGCAATTAGAAAAACGAGATCAGCAACTTACTCAACTCAAGGAACACCTGGAGCAAGAAAGCAAACAAGTTCAAGACCGTTCCCACGAGATTGAGACAATTATAGAGCAAGAACAACGCACTTTGCATGAAATTTCTGGCCTTTCCAAAGAGCAAGCCACTGAAATTTTGCTCAAAAAGCTTGAAGAACAGATGGAAAGTGATGTCGCTCATTTGATTGAAAAAACAATGGCTCGTGCCAGAATGGATGCAGCACGCAAAGCCAGAGATATTTTGGCTTTGGCAGTACAACGTTGCGCTGTAGAACATACAGCAGACAATGTGGTTTCCACAATTGATATCCCGAATGACGAAATGAAAGGCAGGATTATTGGCCGTGAAGGCCGTAATATTAGGGTATTTGAAAAAAACACTGGCATTGATGTGATTGTGGACGATACTCCCGGTGTGGTGGTGGTATCTGGATTTAATGCCGTACGCAGAGAAATTGCTCGTAAATCCATGGAAAAACTCATTCTGGATGGACGTATTCATCCTGGCAGAATTGAGGAAGTGGTCGAAAGTACCAAAAAGGAAATGGCTGCCATTATCATGGAGACTGGCAATCAGGCTGCGTATGATGCAGGTGTTACCCACCTTCAAACTGTAGAGATAGAATTAGTTGGTAAGATGAAATTCCATCTAGTGAGTGGCCAAAACTTATTGCAACACACTATGGAAGTCGTACAACTAACCGCAATTATGGCTGGAGAACTGAATCTCGATATTTCACTTGCTCGGCGATGTGCTTTACTTCATGACATCGGCCGTGTGAGTGATGAAACACAAGAAGGCAATCATGCTCAAGTAGGCGCAGACATTGCAAAACGCTGCAAAGAACATGCAGATGTGGTCAATGCTGTTGCCGCTCATCATGAAAATGTGCCTGCGCGTTCTCTCTATGCAGTGCTCTTGCAAATAGCACATACTATTTGTTTAGATCGTCCTGGTGCACGCAAAATTGCACTAGATCGGCATCTAAAACGTCTCCAACGTTTAGAAGATATTGCGTTATCTTTCCAAGGTGTTGACTTTGCGTATGCTATTCAATCTGGTAGAGAAGTGCGTTGCATTGTCAATGCCACACAGTTAGACGATAACAAAGCAATCTTATTGGCTCGTAAAATAGCTCAAAAAATTGAAGAAGAAATGACCTATCCTGGAGAAATCAAGGTGACTGTGGTACGAGAGACTCGCATCATCGAATATGCTAAATAACGAATATCTCCTTTCATTTTACTGCTGTTTGAACCAAATCAAAATGTATCCATCATTTGGTTCAAACAGTTTTTTTCAATATGGCAAGTTATACTTGAATTTTTTAAAGCAGATTGTGAGATGACCATTCCACTTTTGATTTTATTTGGCCCTACTGCTAGTGGCAAAACAAAACTAGCCACAGAATTAGCTAAACACTTTGAATCAGAAATTATATCTGCAGATTCTATGGCAATATATCGCGGGATGGATATTGGGACTGCTAAACCTTCTGCAGAAGAACGCTGTACACCATATCATTTGATTGATATTTGTGATCCTTGGGAATCATATAGTGTGGGGATGTTTATAGAGGATGCTGCAGCAACAATTGCGGCAATTCATCAGCGTGGTAAAACTGTCTTGATGGTGGGCGGAACTGCATTATATGTCAAAGGACTTTTAGAGGGCATTTTTGACGGACCACCAGCCAATTGGGCACTCAGAAACTCTCTAGCCAAAGAATATCCTCAAGAATTATACCAGAGGTTATGTCAAATAGACCCAGTTTCTGCCCAAAAAATTTCTTGTCACGATCTAAGGCGCATCATTCGTGGATTAGAGGTTTTTTATAGCACTGGCAAACCAATCTCTCTTTGGCAAAAACAATGCACTAATCCCCCTGCACTCTATGCACCTTGCTTCATTGGCTTGGCTTGGGAAAGGCAAGCCTTATATGACCGAATCGAACAGCGAGTTGATCAAATGATTCAAAATGGCCTTATTGCTGAAACTCAGCGGCTCCTAGCACTACCTTATCCTCTGTCCCACACTGCGTCCCAAGCTATCGGGTATAAAGAAACGATCGCTGCTCTCCATGATTCATCCCTGATGAACGATCTCATTCCTAAGATCAAGCAAAATACGCGACGTTTTGCAAAACGCCAACTTACTTGGCTAAAACGATTTCCAATTCATTGGATATCTGCAAATAGCCAAACAAATTTTGACGATATTGTGATCAGTGCCAAACAAATTTGGGAAGTGCATGATCAGGATACCAAATTGGCTCCTCCCAATCCGTTATAGCAAAACTAAATCAAGGGATAACGATTATGTTTTTTCGCAAAAAAAAATCGTTGTTGAGCGGGTTGTTTTTTTTAGGACTAATCTATTTTGGAATTTCTTATTGGCTTTATAGCGCTGTATATACCAGCGCCATAGAATTAGGCACAAAAGTTCAAGAGCCATTACTATGGCGAGGGAATTGGGAAATTTCGTGGTTACAACAGAATTTTTCTTTACACGATTTTGTACTCTTGCATGGAAATGGACAAGAATTATTGTCGGTTCGCAGCATAGAAGTAAGCCTAGATTTTTTCGGAAAACCTAAAATACAAAGCATTACTATAGTTGAACCTTATGTTCATGTAGAACGAGATGCAGCAGGTAGGTTGAATTGGACTAGATTGTTGAGTGCCTCACAGACTGAAACTACGGCCGCAGGAACTAACGGGCTTTTGCCAACTCTGCCACTCAAAGTAAAGGTGGATCAAGCCATTCAAGAAGCTCAGGCATTTTTTGACCCTGGCGTGATATGGAAAATTCAAGGTGGAGTCATCAGTATTGAGGCATCGGACATCTTAAAGGAAGCTTTTAGCATCCGCAATATTGGGCTTTCTCTGCGCCATCATAAAGCAGATCAAAGCTTAGGAGAGTATGAAATCTCTGTCACATTGCAAAGCGATTTGACAGGAGATATCCATTTCCAAGGCAAGTATAACCCAAGCGATAAATTGCTCATTCAGGCCAATGAACCTTGTATCTTAAGCATCCCTGCCATTGTATCAAAAATTAGCCCCAACTTCCCACTAGTCACTCGCCTGCAAGAGCATATCCAGTTGCAAGGAGAAATTGAAATTGCGAATATCCAATTTGAAGGACTTGCCCAAGATGATCCATCTTTACATTTCAATTGTCAATTTCGCCAAACCCAAGGCATCTTTTGTTCTAAGGATATGTGCTTAGAGCTAACCGATATCCAAAGCGGATTTAGATTAGATCGAGGCCGAATTCGTAATTTCTGGGCCAAAGCATTATGGAATGGCCGGCCCATTGAAATTCAGGATGGTGCTTTAAAGCCAGGCCAAGAATCTTCTGTGCGTTTGCAGCTCGATGATTTGCCTTTGGATAGTAACTTGGCGACTCTGATTTACTCTTTCTGGCCCCAATTCAAGCTATATTGGGATATGCTCCAACCACAAGGCAAATTTGCTGTCAATGCCAAGGTTTCGCATACCCCTCAAAAAGGTTGGGATTGGGATATTGCAGTTGGGTTCAAACAAGGCCAACTTCAATATAAAAGCCTCTTGATCCAAGATTTTGCATTTGAAGCACAGCTATTGCCAGACATTGCGTGCTTAAAAGCCATGCACTGGAAAATGGCGCAAGGAACCGCATTGCTCCAAAATCCAGCAAAAATTCGTTTGGACAGTTTAGAGATCATAGAACCATTTTCATTGAAATTAGATGGCCTCATATTAAATCGAGAGCTGCTTAGCTTGCCTGAAATTTCTGAGATATGGGATGTATTGCAGCCCGAAGGGCAAGTCAATGCTGAAGTCTTTTTTGAAAAAACTTTGCTACAATTGCCCAGAGCAACAGCAACGTGCTCTAAGGTCAAAACAATCTTCGAAGAAGTTCCATATCCTGCATTTGTGCACAATGCCCAATTGTCCTTTGAAAATCATTGCGTCACATTGCATGGTATTACAGCGCAAAGTCAAAGTTGCCCTGCTCAAATTGAAGTCAAAGGCAAGGTTTGGCCTATCACCAAACCTTATCCTGTAGCCTATAGCATAGATTTTAAGGTCACAGACCTTGTATTAGACCAAGCAGCTTATAATGCTTTTGCATTGGACAAAGACCCTAAGTCATGGCTCCACGATATTCAAGATGTTTGGGATAATCTAAAACCCCAAGGCCTCGTGAGTATCCAAGGCCATGTAGAAAAACCGCGTGGCAATTACGATCCTCCATCTTTCCATGTTTTAGTGATTCCTAACCGAGCTAAAGTATGCTACCAAGACTTTCCTTATGCTGTGGAAAATGTCCAGGGAACAATCCATCTCCAGCGTGGAAAAGTCACTTTCAATGGAATCAAAGCGACCAAAGGCCAAGGACTGCTGGATATTTCTGGAGCAATCATTCCTATTCCCAAAGTCGGGCTTCAAGTCCAAATTCGTGTGGTCGGTACGAATATTGGCTTAGAATTAGATTTAATCAAGGCTTTGGGCAAAGAATATAGCATGATTTGGACCGATTTTTCTCCACGAGGCAGCATGGACTTAGTGGTAGAGTTAAAGAAGCAAGCCACAAGCAAAGAATTGGATTGGCATGCCAGCGTTCAACTCAAAGACATGAGCGCTGCTTATCGTGAATTTCCGTATCGTTTACACAAGATTTACGGCCAACTTCAATTAGCACCCCATCATTTTGAATTCAAAGATTTAACAGGGTCTAAAGAGCAAGGCATGGTAAAGTTACAAGGCTCCTTGATTCAGAAAAAACTGTTGCTTGACATAACAGCTCGCGAAATATCACTGGATCGAGAACTCTATCTTGCTATGCCCAAAGATGTACAAAAGATTTGGGATGATTTTTCTTGTACTGGCCGGCTGGCCGGCAATATTTCGCTTGAGAGACAGAGCCCTCAGCAGCCTATTCAATGGCAGGCGAGCATAGCATTGGCAAATTTACAAGGGCACTATCGGCCATTTCCCTATCCTATAGAAGCAGGAACGGCTCAGCTTTTGATTAAACCTGATTATTGCCAAATTAAGTCATTGCAGGCTAGAAGTGGTACAGGGCAAATTGCATTGCATGGACAAATGATGCCAGAAGCAATGGATTTGGAAATCCAAGGCAAGATGATTCAATTAGACTCTACATTATACCGTTGCTTGGAGTCAGAATATAAAACACTTTGGGATGAATTTGAGCCAACAGGCCCTATTGCAATCCATTGGAAAATGCTCAAAAAAGGCACTCAATCAAAAACAAGGCTTCATATCTTACCCCAAGGTTGCAGCCTGAAATACCAAAAATTTCCATACAGAATCCCCCATTTGACTGTGGTCGCAGATAAACCCCGTGTTGGTGTATATGTTGCAGATGGCCAAGTTGCATTTCATCATATTTTAGGCGTTTGGGACCAAAGCTCCGTAGAGTTCAACGGCAATTTTTATGCTATTCAAGAGACCAAAAGCAAGGCAAAAAATTGCTTAAAATTAAGCATTGTTGGATATAATTTAAAAATTGACTCCGAGCTTCGCCAGGCCATCGCCAAATATTTCCCAGACTTGATGAAGTCCTTGGAACCTCAAGGAATCCTTCAGCAATTTCGACTGAACTTATCTCAATATATAGGCGGCGATGATTACCTTGAATATCAAATGCAATTGCAAAACTTAGATGCACCCATGAAACCCGATGGTTTTTTGCAACATGTCCAAGGCAATGTAGAATTACAAGGATATGCATACCAAGGCAAACACCATATCCAAGGAAGCATTTCCAATGGGATGGTCAAAGCTAAAAGGATGGTTTTGCGCAATTGGAAAAGTACAATCCAATTTTTCCAAAATTACTTATTTTTACACAATATGACAGGCACTTTTTATGATGGTGATTTTCAAGGCAGCCTAGTTTTTGATGTCAGCCCTTATGGAGCGTATAAGGGTTTTATCTCAACTCAAAATGCCCATTTAAATGGCATAGAAATGGCACTGGCAGACGGTCCTAATGCTAAAGCCACGATGTCTGGCTTGCTCAATGGTGAACTTTTTTTCCAAGGAAATTTGCACAGTAGCAAAACCCTCACAGGCAAAGGCCATCTTTTGCTCAAAGATGGGGCCATTTGGCAATTTCCTATCTTCCTGGCTTTGCTAGACATTTTTTCATTACCTTCACGGCCAGCATTTCGAGAAGGCGAAATCAATCTAGGTCTATTCGAAAATCAAGCCACCATCACATCGCTGCGATTTGACTCTTCCGTGATTTCTATTTCGGGCAGTGGAACTGTTGATTTTGATGGCAATCTTGAATTAACCCTGCTAACCCATTTTACCTCGGATTTATTGCCTCGCATCCCATTGATTGACAAAGTTTGGAATGGGCTTACACAAGATTTGTTTTCCCTCTCTGTTCGCGGCACATTAGCCCAACCTAGCGTGAGCTTAAAACAATGGGGAAATGTGAAAGATTTTTTGGAAAAGAAATAACTTGTCAAGACGGCATAACGTAGAACGCAGCCAGCAAACGCCTGTCCTGCTCTATAGGTAAAAAGGAAATTTAGAATATGCAAAAATTGCAATTACTATGTGCAAGCGTGCTCCTTTGACCTGTCGCATTCAGCCACAACAACATGGCGCTTGATCAGTTCCTGCATGGCATTTTTGTAGAATCCAGAGCAAGAATAGAACACGGCATAAACCTGGGTTAGGCTGTGCATTCGTTGCAAGGCTTCCAGGCTTTGGATAAAATGCAAGGCCTGGGATATATCCGTCTTTTTCTTTTGATCCTTGACCTCGACCACAAGCATGGCTTTGGACGTTGGTTCCTGATCCAAGGATGCAATGGTGATGGACTTTTGATGAGCCGATCCTGCTGATCCCCTAGCTTGGGCAATTCCAACGTAGGAAATCTTGGCCATTGGAATATCTTTCAATGGCAATTGAACTGGGTCTATATCTGCCACGCAATCCAGTTCGTATTCCAGCTTGCTGCTTGGGTCCTGGATTTTTTCATTTCGCACATTGCCCAGGATCGGGTATGGGGCAAATATCCCTTCCCTCCTCTGAATCATGCCTCGGACTTCGGCTTCTGCGTCCTTGCCTTGTTCATGGCTTACTTTTCCAGTTCCTGCCTGCTTCACTTTCTTTAGGTCTTTGTGTATGGTGTCCACATTTTCCTGCATCTTTTTTACCTGCGTTGCCAGTTCTTCCAGACTCTCTCGTGTCTTATAGATATCCAGGATATGCTGCTCCATATTTTCTTCCCGATGGAGTTCTTGTGGATCTTCGGGATAGAACAAATCATATTTAATTGCCTGAATGCTCGCCACAATGGTTGGCTCTTTGGCGATAAAGATCATATTTGAGGCGGATTTCCATTTAATCAAATCAATCCTTCCTAAATGGATCAATATTCGGGCCACCAATCGTTCTATGGTCAATGCATCTTTTTGTCCCTGAAGCTCTTGCTTCATCATGTCCTGAATCGTTTGAAGCGGCACTGCCTGCTTGGCATTCACTAAAAATCTTAAAATTTGATACACTGCTTGTCCAAATTTCAAGAATGCTGGGTATGCTTGCCAATTTCGGATCAGGTACCAATGCCAGAAATCATAGATTTTTCCTGCTTCATCCGTGCATTCAAAGCGATAGGCTTTTAATAGCCCTGCCAATTTTGTAAAATCCTTTTTTTCGCCATACATCTTTTGATACGCTGAATTGTGGGTGAGAACACTCTGGATAAAGTATGGATTCCCATCCACGAGCTTGTACAATTTCTCTTCAATCCCTTCAAACACATTCAGGTTCAATGCCTGAACCGTTCTTCTCACCAATTCCTGGCTATCTTCTTTTTCCAATGAACCGAACTGGACACGTTCGATCCGATACTCGAATGCCGGCGGCAGAGCATCTTCCATCCGGGTCGTTAATCCTGAGCCACTCAGTAAAAGAAAGATTCGATCATTGCAGTGGTATTTGTTCAACACTGGCACACAATCGTAGCTCTCTCCATTTTCATCCACAAACGACCGAGCAACTTCCTGGTATTCATCTAGCATGATCACGGGGGAGAGGTCGAAGAAAAATTTTATTCTAAGCGTAATATCTATAGAGCGTTGCATCATTTGATATAATGGACGCAGAGTTCCATCAGCATACCATGATTGGATCATTTGGTGGAATATTTCATAATACATTTCTTTTGCTTCAGATGGCAAATTTTCTAATGCAAATAAAAGATTATCAAACTCATTATTGTTTGCTAGCGTTTTATTTTGCGTCAAAAATCCCAAAGCCTGGCTTAAGAAAACAATCATCATTTCTTCTGCCACCTGGACCACGGACTTTTTACTACCTCTTCTTTCATCCAGGTTCATGAAGGAATAGAAAAATGGAATCACTGACTCGGACGTGGTGAACAAATAGTCATAGTATCGTTTGACAAACGCAGTTTTTCCCATTTTTCTCATTCCAATCAAGGCTGTATGTCGAGCAATGGTTCGTTGGGCTTGCAAGGCTTCAAACATCTCTTGCCGGCCAACAAATGTACAAGATGGTAATGCTGCATCGGATTCTCTTGATAAAATGTATGGCACATCATCATTCCAACCACTGATTTTTTTGGCCCTAGGAATGACAGGCTTTTGGCCGATGTATAGCTTGGCTTTGCTATGCTTTTGAATGTATTCTTGGACATACGGTTTTTGCACATAATTCGTTAACTGCGTCCCCCAAAAAGCCGATTTTTTTGGTTCCCCTGGCATCAGGTCCTGGTAGTACATGACTGTTTCTGGATTGATCGGAATCTCTGGCTCGCTGGACTCAAAAATCTCCCCAGGCTCTCCGGGTTCTACTTCAATGGATTGTGGTTGAGATGGGAAGACAGCTTCTTGTGATTTGCTGGGTGCGGATTTTGATGATGGCGTTTTTGGTTTGGCCGCTTTAGATATGAGTGCTGGAGACTTTGGAATCATTGTTTGGGATAAAGCCGGTTTGTGAGTCACTGCTTTTGGTGATAAAGCTGGCTTTGGCGATAAAGCTGACTTTTTGCTTTTTGACAAAGCTGTCTTTTTGGTTGGCGATAAAGCTGGCTTTTTCGTTTTTTGAGTTTCCGGCAAAGCTGTCTTTTTGCTTTTTGGCAAAGCTGTCTTTTTACTTTTTGACAAAGCTGTCTTTTTGGTTGGCGATAAAGCTGTCTTTTTCGTTTTTTGAGTTTTCGGCAAAGCTGGCTTTTTGGCCGACGATGATGTTATTGTTTTGCTAGATTTTTGGGACGTGGATTTGGGCTTGGTTGTTTTATGCGTTGTTTTTGATTTTTTAGGATTCGCTTGAGTGAGACTTTTTTTCGACATTGGAAATCTCCTGATTTTGAAAGAAAAAATGATGAATCAAACTATATCAAGTCAAATTATATCTTGTTTTTTGAGGAAAAAAAACAAATTTTGCAATATTTTTAACAGGATATTGGTATTGCCTACAAATCGAAATCACTTCGCGTTTGAGGCCGCTATTCGTGGCCTCAAACCGAAGGGCTATGCTACGGGTTCCTGGAATGCATGCCTTCATGATTGCCATGCTTTTTCTGCCATGTCTCCGTAGTCTTTTTTATTAATTACTTGCGCAAGCCTAATTTTTTAGCGGAAAAGAGGAGAGCCAACAACAAGACGATTTCAATGCCAGTGCTGCCACAAGATCCACCACCGCTTGCTTCATAAGAAATGATGGTCAGTGCATAATAAGAAAAGGATATGGAATTGGAAGCTTCTACAATATCAAAAATAGCAATCGCAATCTTACGATTGTCAGAGGTGAAAGGATAAGGATTGGTGGTGATGTCAAATTTCGTCCGGCCTACCTTGTCACTAAAATGAGCCAATCGCGGGGACCCATTCACTGTATTGGATCCACCTGGGCGGTAAACATAAACTTCGTCTGGTGGACCGTCTGCATTGCCTAAGCCATCTTGCTTGGTATCAATACGGTAGATAATGATTCCACTCCCTGGCAGGGCGCTTTCAAAGTTTGTTCCAATTTTTTGGCGATATTCTAGGACAATATATTCAGTATCTGAAAGGGCGATTTTATAGCAATTGCCGGTGGGTGAAGTAATTGGATTGAGTGTATATCTGCCTACAGCCTGGATGAGCGGAATCTGATCAATCCACAAGCCATACCTATACTTCATGAAAGCACACATATGTTGGGCAGGCTCAACATCCCAACACATAATATCCCATTGATACACAGGGTCTATGGTACCATCATAATAGCGGTACAAATCTGGTGCGCCTAAACTATGGAAGGCTTCATGCATCAAAACGCTATATCCAGAATTTGCCAAAAATTTTTGCAATTGGAAATTGTATGTCAAAACTTGTTTGCCATTGATGAAAACATCATACATGAACAATTCCCACTGATGCGGCCAAAGCAAATCAGCCCAGGCATCTTGTTTTCCATAGGCAATAAAACAGAGATTGTCCACATACCCATCGTTGTCAAAGTCAATGTTCAGACCAGGCGGGACTTGAGCTTTGACTGCATTGACAGCGTCTTTGAGCAATGTTTGCAGACGCTCTGTGTATTCATCGTCATTTTTGTATCCAATGGGATTGGTGGTTGCATTGTATTTTTGGTAGTATCCTCTAGGTTGTGGGTCTTGGTACGAAAGCACAGTGGCACCTGGAGTAGGATAAAATGTGCTGGATATGGTGAATTGACCATAAGATACTTCGAGATAGTAATTCCTGAGAGAATTCGTATTGGGAGTATCATCATTGAACATGTCTTCGTAAATATCAATCGTATCTGTGAATTCTGCTTCATCTGCAAAGCGAATAAAAATAACCAGATTTTGCATTTCGTCTAAACGAGATTTCCGGACGATTCTTTTGGATTTTTCCAATCTGGCCTGTTTTTTGGCTAAAATTTGTTGGGCAGGTAAGCGGACATGTTTGACTAGCCCAACTTCAGCAGGCCGAACTTCTCCGACAATATATCGAGAAGCCACAATATTGCCGTCTTGTAATTCTGCATAGCAGCAATAGCCAGTCACAGGGTCTTGAACAATGGTATAACCTTCTTGGTCATGGACCCAATGATAGAATTCATCGCCTGTGACAAAACAGGCGATTTCTGTTCCATCTGGCTGCTGAATGGTGGTGGGCAAGTCACGCACATAA
This sequence comes from Planctomycetota bacterium, assembly GCA_022710345.1. Lineage (GTDB taxonomy): Bacteria > Planctomycetota > Uabimicrobiia > Uabimicrobiales > JABWCH01 > JAKLHB01. The sequence goes on along the minus strand of JAKLHB010000001.1, from coordinate 31,624 downwards.
ACGGCATTTGCAAAAGAGCTAAAAATAAAGCATAAAAATAAAAAAACTATGAAAAAGGATTTCATAACAACCTTTCTAAAAAGTATAAAAAAATTGATGATAACTTTTTTAGGGAACACAACAGCAACTCAAGAAACGTTGCCTTTCGGCCAATTGCAGCAGGTGCTGTCGGCTATTTTCTAGCCATCCAAGCAACACAGCAAAGAAAGTAAACTTTCTTTGAATGTTTTCTTGGGACTGCTAAATCAGCAGAAATAGAGCATCCTAAAATTCATTATAATCCCTAAAAACAAATAAGCGGCAAAAGAGCCGCTTATTTGTTAGCTCAACTGACTTAAAGAAAACTAGGATTAATCCAGATAATTGCTTAGGCTTGTGGTAATCCACTCATCTGCAAAATATCCAAAATGACTTTGCATGATTTTGTCGCTCAGGTTGCACACAGATACACTACCATGAATGATGCATGTTTTGCCATCACTGCTAGGTGGATTGTGTTTGTAATAATCTGGGAACTTATGATAAGGTGCCAAGAAATCAGCCAACTCACGAGCTTTCGCAAAATCAATCTTGCCATAATTGGTTAGAATTTGGTAATTGAGCTCATCATATCGCCATTGAATGTCATCGAGGTTGCCTTCAGCCACTTTTACGGTTGCAGGATACATGGCGCAAAGTCGCATGCTTGGGATCACATAGTGATTGATCATCACCAAAACATCGTCTTTTTCTTCTCTTTGTGGAGCGAAATAAAAGGCTTTGGGGCAACTTTTCTCTGTGAAAGTTTTGTTGATGTATCCGAATTCGCCAAAATCTTCACTTTTATAGGTTTTTTGGTGATGTTGAAACAATGCCTGGTTGAATTGCAAGAATATTTTTGGGTATTGATAGTTATGCCATCTTACCATGAGGCCATTTTGATGAGATTGGTTTTCATACCGATCCAGGAATGCCTGATTTGGCAATAGGCCAAGGTCCTTGAGGTCTGTTGGTGCATATTGAAGGAAATCGAGTATTGCTGTGGAATATCCTGCTTCTACTGCAACAGCTTGGTTGTATTTGCCATCTGCAATTACATAATCCCAGGTTACACCGCGTGGGGCTGCAATAATTGTGTTGAGTGCGTTTTGGGCACTAGTTCCATAATGGCATGCATGGCGCACTAAAAGCAAGGAATTGAGGCCAGGCCGTTTTGCGTTGCAGTTGCCTGATGGAGACATATCTACTCCAAGAGCAATGCCGTGGCTATTCATCGCAGCGATTGAGCCAATAAAACCAGGTGCAGTGATTGCGATCAAAGGCACTCGGCCATCATTGGGACGATAAATGATATGGCATGCGGTATATTCAAAAACTCGAGCCGTAGGGAACATAAAATCACGACCAAAATAATGCTTGCCATCGCTTGTTGCTTTGCCAAACACAGAGAATGCATTGCACATAATGGGGATTTTTAAGTCTTCAATGCTCACGCCTGTGTTTTCTAGCGACCAAATTTTGTCATACGCATAGATATAGGCAAGCAATGCATCTATTCCAACATTGAGCATATACAAATCATCCAATTTAACTTTAGTATTTGGATTGGCTGCTTTACATCCAGCAACAATTCCGTCCATTTCTTGGAGATATGCAGTTGGAATATCAGGCTTGATCACATTCGATAATCCCAGGATCGCGCCTTTTAGGAAGGCCCAAATATGGGGAATCTTGTCAGGATCAACATCTACACCAATGAATTCAAAGATCACGCGGTCTAAAAATTTCGTGGTCATTTGTTCCACATCATCAGCCATAAGATAGCCAATTAGATAGCCCATCTGATACGAGGTGCCTTCTACATATAAGGCCTTTTTCTTTTTCTGGGTTTCATAATTGACGGCTGTGCGATGTTCTGCTAAAACGCCTTTTTGGCCTTGATACAATGTGGTCTTTGCAACATCATAATCATCTTTGCTAAACGCAATCTCTAAATCAGCAATGGATTTTTCAGTTGCAATCGCGTTGGATTGTTCATCCATTTGGGCAAAACAATAGGAAGAAAGCATTAAAGCTAAAATAATCCACAATCGCATAGTTGCGCTCCTTGTAGATATCGGTTAAGCCCTTGCTTGCTGCAAAGCAAAGGCCGGAATATAGGAAAGAAAACGTAAAAACTATGTCGCATCGTGATTCAGCGCGCTACAGAACCAAAAATGCGAATTTGAAAAACGCCATGCTTTTGAGCAATGCTTTTGATTTCTGTTTTTTTGCTTCAACAATTGCTTCAAGAGTCATAGCATTTCCTGAGCGTTTTTATTGAAGCTGAAAATCTGTTTCTTTTACTTGCATTCAGCGTTCACTGGACCATGCCAACCGCTTTTACCGGCTACATCAATATCTTCCAGTTTATAGGAATATCGAGTACCAGGGATAATATCATAATCTTTGTAGTCATACGACGCGCCAGTTGTGGCGGTTCCTTGAGCAGGAATCAGGGAATTGGTGATCAGGGTATAAGGGCTAGCTTCAGTAGCACGCCAGAGATGAAATCCTGCGTTGTCAAGTTCAGACGCAGTTTGCCAAGCAATTTGGATGTTGTCGGTTTTAGGAATAGCGGAGAATGACACTAAATCAATCAAGGTGGTTGACTCTAGCCAAGTATCAGCTATGCGGATACCATCTACAGTAATTCCTTGACCTGCAGTATGTTGACGTAGTTCAACATATCCTATACTGACTAAATCAGCAACGGTTTCTGTGATCGGCCCTAAAGTTGGGGCTGGCTCTGTGACAGGAGGCATTCCTGAAGAAAAGACAAATAAAGACACATTGTCATTGCTCGTACCTGCCACGATAGTGTATTTGAGCACGACCAGGTAGGTTGTGTTAAAGCTATAATTTCCATTGGTAATCGCAGTTGGTGTGTTAGTTGACATGGTCAGAGCAAATTCAAAATCCCCAGTTCCATCGCTGGTAATAAAGACTTTGCCTCTAAAGGTGGTGGAGGGCATGGGATCTGAGGTATGAAAAAAATAGCCTAACGAGCTGCTTGTCGTGCTGACCAGAAAAGAAAAATAGATGGACCCGGCTGTCTGCGCAGTAAAACCTCGATTGACATCTTCGCCAGTAGTTGCTAAAAGCGCAGCTTGTCCAATGCCAGAGCTTGGATACCCTGCATAGGTCAACCCTGTGGTTGTTGAAATAGGACTCACACCACTACTACTATGGGCTGCCCATCCATTGGCAGTTAAGAGCCCTGAGAAATTAAAATTTTCTTCAAGCAGGAGAGTGCTAAAAGCTGGGTTTAATATGCCACACAATATCACAATGAAATACAAAATCATTTGTCTCATAAACATTCCGCATGCTTGCGGCCTCCATGGTATGATTGATGATCGTGCTGAAGGATGAAATTCAAGAAACTTCAACACTTGTATGGTTCAACCAAACCTAGTGTTTGCGAAATTTGAAAAAACCGTATGCGGCTAGCATCAGCCCAACCAATAACACGGTGCTTGGCTCCGGAACATCTACCACCAAGGTAATGTTGAACGCAAAATATTGATCTCCTTGATCATGTGGACTTGGCAAATCACCATCAGTGGTGTGGAATGCAATGATGTTTTGGCTTGACGAAAGGAAATACGTTGGGTTGATGGTCATGCTGCCTGATTCAGCTCCACCATTCGTTTCTCGATACACTTGGGTGTTGTTGATGTACATCTCCATATCATCATCCACCACCCAAACCATGGAAGCAGAAAGTACTGTGCCTGTAAAGCTAATGATTTTGCGGAAAAATACTTCATTGTTGGTGGTACCGGTTCTAGCACCTTCCCAAATGTAATAACCACCTGAATACGTTGTGGTTCCATTGACATTGTCTGCTGTGCTCCACCCGCTATCATTGAACCCCAATGTGGCCCATGATGCATAGCTCGTATTGGTGGATTTCCAGGTAGTATCACTGAGAATATTCAAGGTAATGACTTCAGCTTGCACTAAGCTGAAAATAGCTAATAAGCAAATAATGAATAGATTACGCATTAGTTTTCTCCTTTAAGGTAACATTCTTTGATATAATGTGTTAGGAAATCTACATCTGTCTCGAAAACTGTTAGAATCAGAAGTTTTCTGACGATGCAATTATAAAGTTTATTCAAATTTTTGCAAGGATTATTTCAAAATTTCATAGCATGAATATGCTAATTCTTCTTAGAACAAAAAGTTATATAGCGTATTTGCTACTGAAAATTTTTATAAAATTTGAATTGTTGGTTATATCCGTATTGTAATTTTTCCATTGCTTTTGCATTTAGCCTGCACTTGCTGTGTCATCCAGGATTAAATAGTCATCTTGCATTTTACTTTCTGGAAAAAATTCTTCATAATTTATGTTTAAAAACATTGCTAACTTACAGAAAGAAAAGTAATTAGCTGATCATCTCCTAAAAATTAAGGATATGATCCAGGTTGAAAAATCAGCAAAAGTATTACGCGCTATTTATGATCTAACTCGTTATCAAACAGAACACCTGATGATGGATTTTTCAGGCCAAGAGCCAGATCGAAAAAAAACACTCCATATTAAATAGGCTCCATAGAAATTTTGTCCACTCCAAGTTCAAAAACCTATCACAATTTCTGGGAAAGAAGGGTCTTGCCAAAGCTCACGATAGAAAAAACTTGATTTTTTGAATTTTGCTTGACACTCTATCGAAAACTGTTTTACTATGAAATGCATAAAAACATACGAAACTCGGCTTATTAGGTAGGTGCTCAAAAGTCTTTGTTTTGAACACATACCTATCAAACTACTCGATGCCGTTGCATGGCCAAGACAAAAAAATTTGCCATTTTGCCTTTTCTTTTGTGTTTTTTGCCGCGAAGCGGCTTGGGGATAAAGCCTGGGGTTTCTAACCGGTTTCTAACCCCACGTGTAGATGTGTCTTGCAGTGCCCTGAAGGGGCACCGGAAACTTCCTATAGCTCGAATCCTCATGTCTGTAGCGACAGAGAATCGCCGTACATAACCTTTTGGAATGCTATGAACTAGGAAATTTTTGCTTCCCAATCTAGTCCATAATCGGCAAGAAATGGCAGTATTACTATTCCCAAACAGAAGACTATTTTGAGCGAGGATAGTTCGTTGAAATACCAGGTTCCGTCTGATTATCCAATTCGTATCAAAAGATTGCGAGCCAGGCATGGATTGACGCAGAGCCATTTGGCAGAAATTTTGGGCGTGTCGTTTGCCACCATAAATCGTTGGGAGAATGGCAAAGCCAAGCCTACTATGGTAGCCTGGCAGCGAATTTTGCATACCGAGACTGCGTATAGTTCACATGGTGCGCAGGAACTTACGATTGCCAAAGAGGCCAGCCCTGTTTATGGAATAGAGAGGCCCGAAGAGCCTTCGGAGCCTGTAAGCCCAGATTTTTCTGCGAATCCTGAAATGGTAAGACTGGTGGCCGAAGGAGAAAGGCTTGGTTTGGGGCATCTGTTTAATCCGGTTTTTGCCACAGAGACTTCTTTGATCGCCCCTTTGCCTCATCAACGGGTCGCCGTCTATGAATATTTGCTACCAGAGCCTTGCCTGCGTTTCCTTCTGGCCGATGATGCCGGTGCTGGCAAAACCATCATGTCCGGCTTATATATCCGGGAAATGATCGCCAGAAGAGCGATCAAAAGAGTCTTGATTATCCCGCCAGCAGGGCTTCTTGGCAACTGGGAACGAGAGCTAAGAACCTTATTTGGTCTGAGATTTCATATTGTCCGGGGCATCGAAGCTCGTTCCGCTAATCCTTTTATCGGGCCAGAGAGCGACTTTGTCATTGTCAGTCTGGATACTTTGGCTGGAGATACTATGTTCTGCCGTTTGCAAGAGGAAACGGTGGTTCCTTATGATTTGGTAATTTTCGACGAAGCGCACAAACTGTCCGCAGATCGTGAGCTAGATTTACGAGTGCGCAAGACCGAACGATACCATCTTGCCGAAGCACTTGCTGGCATTGCAGACCGTGATCCCAGATGGCGGCTTGCCTGGCATGCAACGCATTTGTTGCTGCTGACAGCCACTCCGCACATGGGGAAAGATTTTCCCTATTACGCGCTTTGGAAGCTCCTGGTTCCCGAGATTTTTCCTACCTGGGAATCATTTCGTGATTACTCGGGTCATCTATGCCCTGGATCTACTCAAGGACGAAAACCTTTTCGATATCACCATTTTCTAAGACGCACGAAAGAGGAGATGGTGAATGCGGATGGAACTCCCCTTTATCCCATGCGCATCTCTGATACATTGACGTATCAATTGACCTCAGGCGAAGACAGCGAACAGGAGCTTTATGACAAGACCAGCGACTATCTCAGGACATTCTACAACCGTGCACGTATTTTAAATCGCTCTGCGGTGCGGTTTGCCATGATGATTTTTCAGCGTCGTCTGGCGAGTTCCACCTACGCTCTTGTGCAGTCTTTAAAGAACCGCCTTCAGAAGCTAGAAGATTGGATAGAAGCCATCCGTTCAGGGAAAATTACTTCCGCCGGGCTTATGGCTTTGCAACGTAAGCTCGATAATTATCCGGATGTCTGGGAACAAAAGACCGCAGAGGAAGAAGAGGCAGAAGAGGGCCAGGAAGAAAATGAGATTGCCGAAACCAATCTGCTCGAAGGCATAGTAGCCACTTCATTGGCTGAGTTGGAGGTAGAAAAATCGCAGCTTTCCAATGTTCTAGACTTGGCAGAACGGGTATACCAGAAAGGGGAGGAATCGAAATTCAGCAAACTGCAAGAGATTCTCCAAGACCCGCAATACCGCGAGGAAAAGATCATCATCTTTACCGAGCATCGGGATACGCTTCATTTCCTTGTGCGACGAATGGAAGGGCTTGGGTTTACGGAAAAAATTGCCCAGGTTCATGGTGGAATGCCGTATGAAGAGCGGGAAGAGCAGGTAAAGTTTTTCCAGAAAAGTGCAGCGGAAGGAGGCGCAACCTATCTCATAGGAACCGATGCGGCAGGAGAAGGAATCAACCTCCAATTTTGCTGGCTTATGATCAACTACGATATCCCTTGGAATCCAGCCCGCTTAGAGCAAAGGATGGGCCGAATCCACCGCTACGGACAGAAACACGATCCGGTCGTGATCCTCAATCTGGTCGCCAAAAACACCCGGGAAGGCAGGGTACTGGCCACTCTTTTAAAGAAGCTGGAAACGATTCGCAAAGAACTTGGATCGGACAAGGTATTCGATTGCATCGGCAGGCTGTTGGAAGGAATCTCCCTTAAGGAATATATGGAACAGACCATTACCGAGGAAGGAACCACAGAGATCGAGAAAAAAATAGAGGAACTGGTCTCGGTAAAAAGGCTGCGGGAAATTTGCGATGTAGAGGACAATCATCTCACCGCAGAGGAAAATCATAAAAATACCGCCAGCGGGGCTATGGATCCAGAAGAATATTACCATCTTTTGCCTGGCTATGTTTACTGGTTCATGGAAAAGGCGGCTGAGTTATTGGGAATCGGCATGAAGGGAAGCATGGATCATTTTTGCTTTACCTCGTTTCCTCCTAAGCTGGAATTTCTTCTCTATGCTTTGGATGCTTATTTGCCTTCGCAGCAGGAGCATTTTACTGTTTGCAAGCCTTCTGATCCCAACTCCGCGATTTTCTTGCGTCCTGGGGATCCTTTCTTTGATAAGTTTCGTAGCTTTGTCTGCTCGTTCTTTCGTCCAGAGGCACTACAAGGCGGCGTGTTCATCAACCCCCATGCTCCAGAAGCGTACCTTTTTTATCTGGCAGTCTTTACTGTGGAGCGGGAGGCGGATTCTGAGATCCCGTCCTTCGCTCGTAAGGAAGTGCTCGAATACAGGCTGGTAGGGATTCGGCAGAATAAGAATGGAACTTTAGAAGAATGCCCGGTCGAAGCTCTATTGCTGCTGCAAGGCACACAGCGGGTTCCGGAAGCCGAGATTTCGTTTGCCAGCCTGGCTACAAATTCCTTAGATCGAGTCAAGGCTTATATCCTGCAGCAGATCGCATTCCCCATTGCTAAGGCGCGACGACAGGTTCTTCTAGACGCTTTGGAGGAAAGGCAGAATTTTATCAAACGCGGTTATGATTTCCAATCTGCGGAATTGGCAATGATTCGAGCCAGGTTGACGGAGAAAGAGCGAGCTGGATATCCAGAAGCCAAGGCAGAACTCTTGCGAATTAAAGAACGCCAGAAACTTTTGGGACACCAATTGGAAAACAGCCTGCGACGATTGGCCCGAGAGCCAGAATTGATCGTATCGCAGAAGGTAACCTTTCTAGCATTTGCCCTGGTAGTTCCTCCACAAGGCTTGCAAGATCAGCAAGCATATAACGAAAACGATGGGCAAAGATACGACGAAAACATGGAAAAAATAGCCATGCAAATCGCCATTGCGCATGAACAATCCAAAGGCGCGCAAGTCAGCGACGTTTCCACGCCAGAGAAAGCAAAGGCTTGCGGGCTTGTCCATTGGCCCGGTTTTGATCTCGTTTCGAAGCGTCCGGACGGAGAAGAGCGCGCCATCGAGGTCAAAGGCCGTGCCAATATAGGTAATATCGAGCTTTCCACCAATGAATGGGTGAAAGCCTGCAACCTGCGCTCCCGTTATTGGCTATATGTAGTCTTTGATTGCGCTACACCCCACCCAAGGCTCTTGCGTATCCAAGATCCATTTGGAAGACTATTGGGACAGCCCCGAGGCGGCGTGGTGATAGCAGCAGAGGAAATATGGCAGATGGAGGAAGGGGACTAAAATTGGTTGATGTGCAAATTTTGGAAAAAGTAAGCAGATTTTCGAAGGAGGATATAGTATGGAATGCATTTATTGCAAAGGCATTATGGAAAAAAGCACGGCTCCATTTTATTTGGATCGAAAGGGGTATCATATCGTTTGGAATCAAATTCCTGCCTGGGTATGTACCCAGTGTGGAGAGGCATATTTTGAAACGCAAGAGGTAGATACGATTCAAAGGGCGATTCTGTTGTGAGAACGTGAATGTGCGCCATGGATGGTGATGACAACAAATAAGTAACGATGCCGAAAGGATCAATTTCGATGAATGATAAACCAAGCAACGATCAGCCTCGTCTGATCGAGGTGGCGTTTCCCTTGAAGCAGGCTTCTTTGGATTCTGTGCATGAGAAGAATGTCCGGCATGGGCATATTTCCACCTTGCATATTTGGCCGGCGCGCAGACCGCTGGCCGCTTGTCGAGCAGCACTCATACTACCTTTTGCACCGCCACGACTTTGGCATGGATGAGGTTCCCAGCGGTGTGTGCATCCTGTATTCCCTGTCTTGTGGATTGTCGGATCGGGACCTGACAGAGCAGTACGACATTCTGGCTCGCACCGGGGGGAAGCAATCTTCCACCACAGAGGACGAAGATGATGCAGACGATGCAGACGATGCAGAGGAAATGAAAGAAGACGAACCAATTTCCAAAGGCACCGGCTCCCAACTCAAGCTCAAAACCTGGGTCCAACGCAAACAAAAAAACATGGGCTATTCCACCGCTCACAACCTTCCCATTCCTTTGATTGACCAGATCCATCGCATCATGCACCTCTGGAAAGAAGGAGATGTGGCCAAAGTAGACGAATACCTCGAATCTCGAGGACTGCGTAGGCTCGCCATATTCCCCCGATTTCTCCAGGCACTCATCGAACTCTCCGAAAATGGCACCAAAGAAAGATCCCTCCTCGAAAGCATCAGCAACCATCTGGTAGCAAAGGGGAGAGAGAACACGAATAAACAAGATACCTGGATTGAGAAGACAGAAAATTAGCAATGGGAGAAGAAAGTTATGAAACTTGCGACTTTGCCTGACCAATGTCCCTTGTGTGGTGGAACAAAAAAACAAGGTAAAACCACTTTTACAACAGACTTTGGTGAGGGTCTCGTGGTAATCAGGGATGTACCTGCTAGTTTATGCTCTATGTGCGGAAACGAATGGATTCCAGATGACGTAGCAGCCCGATTGGAAAATATGGTGCAAGAGGCACGTCAAAAACACCATTATGTAGAAATTACAAGGTTTTAGGAGCATCCCTATGACAAAACTTCCCTAATGATCCAGAAAATACTAAACTACAGGAACTGTTTTATGAATAAAAACATTCTTATTCCGAAAAAGGAAATCAGTGATTTTTGTAGAGTCCATCATATTAAAAAGTTTGCCTTATTTGGCTCGGTTTTGAGGGACGATTTTGGCCCAGAGAGTGATATTGACATATTGGTAGAGTTTGAATCTGGGCATACTCCAGGTTTTGCTTTTTTTGAGCTACAAGATAGCCTTTCTTCTATGCTCGGAAGAAAAGTGGATTTGAATACGGTTGATTTTCTAAGTCCATATTTTCGTGATGCTGTAATAAAAGAAGCCCAGGTAGAATATGTTCAATCATGAAGACAGAATTCGCATTCGCCATATGTTAGACGCAAGCCAAAAAGTAATAAAATTTATTGATGGAAAAACAAGACAAGAATTTGAGAATGAAGAAGTGCTGGTTCTTGCTGTTTTAAGACTTCTGGAAATGATAGGCGAAGCGGCGAAAAAGATATCTCCAGAAACTTCCAAAGAATTTACTCGAATTCCTTGGAAAGGCATTATAGGAACTAGAGACCGTTTAATCCATGGACATTTTCATGTTGATATGAATGTTATTTGGAATATCATCGAAAAAGATTTGCCCTATCTTATAAAGGAATTGATGGAAGTAGAAAAGATAATAGGAGAATCCATATATGACAAAACTTTCCTGGAAACCATGGCATGAAGTAGTCCACCTTCGGGAGGAACTCCGGTCGGGAGAGCTTTCGCTTTCCCTATTTGCTGCTGATTTATACGATGTGGCGATGAAGAAGAATCGGCGTTCGCAATATGAAGACCCTACGGAGTTTTTTTCTTTGACCTATCCTACCTATAATCTACGTGAACTGGCCAAAGATGTGGTATTACGATTGGCTAAGAAAAATGCCAAGGCAGTGCATCAACTGGAACTTACCTATGGTGGTGGCAAAACGCACGCGCTTATCACCTTATACCATCTTGTCCATGATCCCAAGCATTTGCCCACTCTGCCTGCCGTGCAGGAGTTCTGCCAGCATATTGGCATCAGTCCAGCACAAGCTCGAATCGCTGTTCTGGCTTTTGATAAGCTGGATGTGGAAAAAGGCATGGAAGTATTGGGCATGGATGGAACTCGGAAATGGCTCAAAAATCCGTGGAGTATTCTGGCATTTCAATTGGCAGGTAAAAATGGCCTGAAACTGCTTCATGTCAGGGGAGAGGAGGAGGAAAGGGAAAGTGCCCCGGCAGAAAATCTTCTTCTGGACCTGTTGAGCATGCCTGCGCAGGAAAACCTCAGCACTCTGATTCTTTGCGATGAGGTTTTGATGTATGCACGAGAGAAGGTGGCTTTGGATCCCAATTGGCGTGGCAAGTTGCTCAATTTTTTCCAGTGCCTGACCCAGGCGGCTACCAAGGTGGACTCTTGTGCTGTGGTTGCCTCTCTCTTGGCAACAGATCCAAGAAAAAGCGATACATTGGGAAAAGAGCTAACCCAAGAAATTTATTCCATCTTCCGCCGCGAAAGTGAGGAAGGCATCCAGCCGGTGGTTAAGGAAGATGTGGCCGAGGTGCTGCGTCGGCGTTTTTTTACCCCGGAAAGCATCCAGTGCAAAGACCATTTCCGCTGCCATCTGGTGGCAGCTTTAAAAGGCATTGGGGAACTGGACGACCAGACGCGCAAAGAAGGCAAACAGGCGGAGGAACGATTCTTCCTGAGCTATCCTTTCCATCCCGACCTTACCGAAATTTTTTATACCAAATGGACAAATCTGGAAGGTTTCCAGCGCACACGTGGTGTTCTCAGAACCTTTGCTCTAGCTCTGCGGGAAGCGGAGAAATGGGACGATTCTCCTCTGATTGGTGCCAACATCTTTTTAGGAAAGCCTGGCTTCAAAGACCTTTCGGAAGCGGCACAAGAATTGGCGAATGTCGCGGCTACGGAAGAGTATGAAGGCAAAAAACAGGCATGGGCAGGCATCTTAGAAGGGGAACTGACAAAAGCCAGAGAAATCCAGAAAGAGGTCGCTTTGTCTCACCGGGAGATCGAACAAGCGGTAGTAGCTACCTTTTTGCATTCCCAGCCAATTAGCCAAAAAGCGCTCACTCGGGATTTGTTGCTACTTTTGGGTGCAACTCATCCAGATAAGATTGAGCTAGAAAAAGGATTGATCCGTTGGGCGCAGATTTCCTGGTTCCTGGACGAAAGCATGGCTGCGCTGGCAACGGGTGAAAGCCTTAAGCTTCCTAAATCATGGCGGCTAGGTTCCAGGCCCAATCTCAAGCAGATGCACCACGATGCCTGTCTAAGGATAGTGCCGGAGGTCATCGAATCCAGGTTGATCGTCGAAATCCCCAAAATCAAAAGCTTAAAAGAAGGGGCCATAGGACTGGGAGTAAAAGTTCATACCTTGCCGATGAAGCCGAAGGATATAGAAGATGACGGCGATTTTCATTTTGCCATTCTTGGCCCGAGTGCCGCCTCGGATCCAGGAAAGCCTAACCCAGAGGCCAGACGGTTTCTCGAAGAAACTACCTCCTCGGATCGGCCCAGGGTCTTTCGCAACAGCATTGTATTGGCGGTTCCTTCCAAAGACGGCCTGGATATCTGCCGTAATACCATTCGAGAATATCTGGGCTGGGAGGAAGTGCGGTTGCAGTTTAAAAAAGAGGAGCTAGACCCGATCCGGCAAGAGCTCCTCAACAGCAATCTCGAATCGGCCCGCAAGAAAATTACTGACATGATTCGGCAGGCTTATTCGATTGTGGTCGCAGTAGGCGAGAAGAATGAAATCCAGGCTATCAAGCTCGTAATCCAAGATCAGCCGCTATTCTCCTTGATTAAACAGACCAAAGAGGTGCGCATTCAGGATAGTGAGATCAGCGCAGATGCTCTTCTACCAGGAGGCCCTTACGACCTTTGGCGTGAAGGAGAACACTCGCGTCGTGTCAAAGACCTGGTAAATGCGTTTGCCCAGTTTCCTCACCTTCCCAAGATGTTGCGGTCGAAAAAAATTTTGGATACGCTTGTACAAGGGGCAAGGGAAGGTTTCTTTGTACTTCAATTGAACCGTCCGGATCACACGAAAAAGACCTTTTGGCATGAGGAACCGGACGAAAGTTCTTTCCAAGATCCAGCGTTGGAAGTGGTATTACCCGAACACGCCACCTTAAGTGATATACCCACGTCTTTTTTATCACCAGGAAAACTGCCTAGCCTCTGGCAAAATCCTGAGATTGCTCTGGAAAATCTATGCCAATACTTCTCCGGAGTCACTATCCAGGTTCCCAAGCAAGGCTATGAAGAATCTGTCACCATTCCCCAAGCGGACAAAGCTGTAGTTCAGAATGCAGTGAAAAAAGCGGTCGCAGAAGGGAAACTTTGGCTTACCTGCCAGGAAGCCAGTATACTGGGCGAAGAGATTCCCAATGGGCTTCTCTGGGAATCGGCAAGATTACAACCGCCACCGCCGGCCATTCCAATGGATGACATTATGCCAGAAAAGCTTCCTGGCGCATGGCAGGCACAAGAAACAACGGCAGTAGCCATCTTTTCCGCTTTATCCCAGAAGGGTGGAAAAATTTTGCCCTGGCCTACGGTACGAGAAGCCATCCAGGGTGCGATCCAATCTCATCTTCTGGAATGCACCCTCGATTCAGGTATGCATACGTTTGGAACCACTCTGGCAGAAGCCAACAAAATAAAACTCCGTATCCCTATAAAAGAAGACTCGTTAGTACCACTTCAACCTGGTAAGCCAAAAAAATCTGGCGTTCCTATTGCAGAAGTAGCTATCAAGCCTGAAGAATTACAAAATCTCGCCGAAGTGATGGGCGAGCTTCTCCAAGAAACAGCCGGATGTGGCCTCCAATTCCATCTACGCATCGAGCTTGCTGGAAACATTCCGAATCCCAAGCAACTGGAGAAAATCAATACAATTCTGAAAAAAGTTTCCGAAAAAATCATGCTCTCATAATGCTTTCCATGGTTGCTATTAAAAAATAGTCTTGCACTTATGTGGATTTTCGGAAATTCTAACTTGTTGTGCTAGAATATACTAAAAAAATCCTTAATCTGTATCCAGATATTGTAGGGCGATTCTCTGTCGCTGCAGACATGAGGATTCGAGCTATAGGAAGTTTCCGGTGCCCCTTCAGGGCACTGCAAGACACATCTACACCTGGGGTTAGAAACCCCAGGCTTTATTCCCAAACCGCTTCGCGGCAAAAAACACAAAAGAAAAGGCAAAATGGCAAATTTTTTTGTCTTGGCCATGCAACGGTATCGAGTAGAGATATTAAGTTTCAGCATATAAAGCACTTGCATTATGCATTTTTATTGTAAGGATTGTAAAACTTGCTTTCTGTGTTACTACAGAAACCTCTGGTATCAATCAAATAAAAATTCGCTCGGAAATAAAAGTTCTCTTTGATAGAATGCTACGGTTTCCTGTGTCGCATCAGGACACGATAAGAGTCGACATAACCTGGGGTTAGAAACCCCAGGCTTTATTCCCAAACCGCTTCGCGGCAAAAAACACAAAAGAAAAGGCAAAATGACAATTTTTTTGTCCTGGCCATGCAACGGCATCGAGTAGAGATATTACCGCGCTTCTCAAACAGATTCAATACAATATCCAGAATGAGCAAACCAACCCTGGGTACAGTATATTAATTTTTATATTGAATTCAATCGGGAAGCGCAGTAAGTTTCAGCATATAAAGCACTTGCATTATGCATTTTTATTGTAAGGATTGTAAAACTTGCTTTCCGTGTTACTACAGAAACCTCTGGTATCAATCAAATAAAAATTCGCTCGGAAATAAAAGTTCTCTTTGATAGAATGCTACGGTTTCCTGTGTCCCATCAGGACACGATAAGACTCGACATAACCTGGGGTTAGAAACCCCAGGCTTTATCCCCAAGCCGCTTCGCGGCAAAAAACTTTGCTGCAGTGCAATCTTATACGAGAGTTCTTCTTGGGTTTGTACAATAATTCCTCATCTCAAACATTCTAATACAATTTTCGTATTTTTGTCTAGTTAAGACATACCAAATGGCAGTATGATTACAAGATGTTTTCTTATTTTTCAATGTCTTTTGAAGAAGTACTTCTTCGATGTTTAGGAGGCAGTGCGGCACTCTGAAAGAGTCACAGCACTGGCAGAAAGTTATGAAAATTTGCATTATTTTTGCACTTTTTATTGCCATTTACCCTTTGATGGCACAGACCTCGGATGAAAATTTACAGCAGATCATTGCTCGCTTAGATGAACAATCCAAAGTATTTGCCACAATAGCAAATAAAGTGACACCTGCTGTAGTCAATGTTTCGGTGACCAAAAAGGTCAGGGAAACAGAGCGTGATCCAATGTATGATTTTTTTGGCGATGAATTTTTCCGAAGATTTTTTGGAGAACGGCCTCCTTTTATGCCAAGGGATAGGGAACCAGAGCAACGTGGCCTTGGCTCAGGTGTGATTGTGGATCCCAAGGGATACATCCTCAGTAACAACCATGTTGTGCAAGGGGCTGACCAGGTGACAGTCCGTCTTGCGGACAAACGTGAATTTCCTGCAAAAATCATTGGGACAGATGAGAAAACAGATATTGCTGTTCTCAAAATTGAAGGAACAAATTTGCCTTTTGTAGCCATGGGCGATTCAGATAAAATTGCCGTAGGACAATGGGTTTTGGCCATTGGAAACCCTTTTGGGCTCAATCAAACAGTCACAGCCGGAATTATCAGTGCCAAGGGTCGAGCGAATGTTGGCATCGTGGAATATGAAGATTTTATCCAAACAGATGCTGCGGTCAACCCAGGCAATTCTGGCGGCCCTTTGGTGAACTTGCATGGAGAAATCATTGGGATCAACACAGCCATTGCAAGCCGTACAGGTGGAAATCTAGGGATTGGATTTGCTGTGCCAATCAATATGGCTCGTAGTGTGATGGAACAACTCATTGCCAATGGAAAAGTACGCAGAGGCTGGTTAGGTGTACGCATTCAGGAAATTACTCCAGAATTGGCCAAAGGATTACGATTAAGTCAATCACAAGGTGCTCTGGTAACCGAAGTAATGAAAGATAGCCCTGCAGAGAAAGCTGGATTGAGACAAGACGATGTTATTGTGGCTTTTGACGGAACCAGCATTTACAGCCCCAATCAATTGCGTAATTTGGTAGCTATCACAGCCATTGGGAAAAAAGTTCGCATGGAAATCGCTCGAGAAAATCGGCAAATTACGTTGGAAGTTACAATTGGGGATTTAGATCGTGCGAATATGCAAGAAGATGTTGGAGACGATGATGCAGGCGGAATGCAACCTCTTTCTGAACTAGGTATTGAAGTTCGAGAAATCACGCCTGAACTAGCCCGTCAATATAGGCTGCGCATTAAATCAGGCCTTCTCATTACCAATATTCAACCCAACAGCGTTGCGGAACAATATGGAATTCGAGAAGGAAGCGTAATCGCTCGTGTGAATCAAATCAAAGTACAAACTATGTCTGAATTAAAAGCATCGTTAGAAAAAGAACCTAGCTTGGTAGTCATGCTCTTGGTGACTCCTCGTGGTTCGCAATATATCGTATTACCAAGAAGAAAATAAAATTTTCCTTGCCATTTCATAGAAAATTTGTTAAAATATTGCTTATACATTTAATAAGTTTGGCTCTGCTCCAGCAGAGCCATTTTTGTAGGCTATAGATAGCTATTTCTATTCTGTTAACAAAAAGACAGAGGATATATAGCGATTCATTATGCTATGGATCCTCTGCATGGATGCTATGAAATTACCTATTATTGCAATTTGTGGAAGGCCAAATGTTGGCAAATCTTCTTTATTCAATCAATTGGCAGGCAAAAAGATTTCCATTGTTGATCCTACTAGTGGTGTCACCAGAGATCGTGTGACAGCGGTTGCTTCATTTGGAAATCATTACTGTGAATTGGTGGACACAGGCGGTATTGGAATTGTAGATGAACTTCGATTGGATGAAGAAATTGAGCATCAAATCCAAATCGCTCTTCGTCAAGCTGATCTTATTTTGTTCTTAGTGGATGTTAAAGAAGGCGTTATGCCATTAGATATTCACGTAGCTGAGCTTTTGCGAAAATTTAAAAACTTGGAGAGAATTTGGTTACTTGCGAATAAGACAGATTATTATCAATTGGAGATGGAAGGCGAAGCGTTCCGCAAATTAGGCTTTGGATTGCCTATTTTTGTTTCAGCGCAAGAACGCTATGGATTGGAAACATTGCAAGCTAAAATTACTGAATTTTTGCAACCATTTCCAATTGTGGTGCCTGATGAAGTGCAATTGAAAATCGCAGTGGTTGGAAAACCAAATTGCGGTAAATCTACATTTATCAATGTATTAGCTCAAGAAGAGCGTATGATTGTATCTGAAATTCCAGGTACCACAAGAGATTCTGTAGATGTGTATTTTGAAAAAGATGGACAATTGTTGATCGCCATTGATACAGCAGGAATCAAACGCAGCAAGAACTTGGGAGACAACATTCAATATTACAGCCAACATCGCTCTCAACGCTCCATTCGGCGAGCTGATGTGGTTATTTTTATGATAGATGCCACACAAAAGATTGATCGTGTGGATAAAGAAATTGCCAATTATATTGTCGAAGAAAATAAAATTGTAATTATTGTGATCAATAAGTGGGATTTGGTCCCGGATATTCCTACCAGTAAATACCAAGGCTATATTGACAGCCTTCTTCCTAATCTGTATTTTGCTCCTATCAGCTTTATCACAGCCAAAGATGGCAAAAATGTCCAATCAACCTTGGATTTAGCAAAAAATCTCTTCAAACAATCGCAACGCAGAGTAAGCACAGGAGAAGTCAACCGCGCCATTAAACAGAGTTACGCCAAAAAAGCACCGCCTTTAATCATGGGCAAACAAGGCAAAATTTATTACGCCACTCAAACCGATGTTTTCCCACCTACATTTGTGCTTTTTGTCAACGATCCTAAGTTATTCACTCATAAGTATGAATTATATTTGATTGGCCAATTACGTTCTTTGCTCAATTTTCCTGAAGTGCCTTTGCGTTTATTCTTCAAAGAGCGTAAACGAGCTGAATTTGAAAAATTAGGTATTTCTAAAGAAGAACGTGAAGCTGAAATGGCAGCTCTTGAGCAAGAATCAAATCAATTCCGGAGACAAGCGCCTCAATCAGGAGCAATCGAGCAAGATGATTTTGTTTCTGAATCAGAAGCTGATTTAGATGATGATAGCGACACCGACGAAACTGCACTTGATGAACGTGAAAACTAATGTTTTGTGGAGCAGACAATGGATTTTGAGTTAATATTAGCATCTCAATCCCCTAGACGTAGCCAACTTCTTCGAGAAGCAGGGTTCCAATTTCAAAGCATAGCTCCGCAAATCGAAGAAAAAATTAATCCATCTTGGATTCCATCTGTGGCAGTGCAAGAATTGGCTAGGCAAAAAGCTGAGCAAGTGTTCAAGCAAGTTTTTTTTCAATATTCGCCACAGCAGAGGGAAAAAATTTTGATTCTATCCGCAGATACCATTGTGGCTTTGCATAACGAAATCCTGGGGAAACCAGAAAATGCTTCGCATGCATACGACATGCTTTGGCGTTTATCTCGGCAAAAACATCGTGTTTTGACCGGCGTATGTCTATGGCCATTGGCCTGGAATCAAGGGTTAATTGGATATGCAGAAACTTATGTAACAATGAGACCTATGAGCGATCTTGAAATTCATGACTACATTAACTCAGGAGAAGCCATGGGCAAAGCAGGAGCATACGCAATCCAAGAAACAGCAGATCGGTTTGTGCAACGTTTGGATGGCCCTTGGGATAATGTTGTTGGGCTTCCTGTGGACTTAGTGCGCCAATTTATCCAAGAATGGGAGCGAGTCACCTCATTGAGAATGCAAACATGGTAGAGTACGAAATTGTCTTGAAAAAACTCTCTGAGCAAAGGTGGCAAGCACTCCTACGAGATTTTTTCCAAATTTATTGGGCATTCTTGATTCGGTTTAGCTGGCCATCTAGTGTTTTTTTAGTCATTCTTTATGCTCTCATCGGGTTAGATTGGTTATTAATCAAGCCTAATTTTTTACTGCCAGATTGGTGGATGTTCGGAGGTCTATGTGCAGCACTCGTGTATGCTCTGCTCCAAGCATTGTCGTGTGCCCCATCTCTATTGCAAGTTGCTCAGTCTTTGGATCAAGAAGCCCAACTTCCTGATTTAATTACCACAGCATTCTTTTTTATCAACCATCCACGTTCTTTGGCAACAGACTTGGTTTTACAAGAAGCTGCCCAATATTTAAAACAATTTCGATCAAAGAAAAAAATATTTATTTGGCAAAAAGAATCGTGGATTTTAGTTTTTTGGTTGATTCTTTGGCTGAGTTGGCATTTAATACCACTAAATTTAGGGCAAGCAAACCCGAGTTCAGTAGCCAACCTGCCTCAAGTCGAGAAGACAGAAAAGCCAACTCCGGCAGATACTTCAATTCAAGTCGAGACAAAAAAGCCAACTCCGGTAGATACTCCAGCTCAAGTCGAGACAAAAAAGCCAACTCCGGCTCAAGTCGAGACAAAAAAGCCAACTCCGGTAGATACTCCAGCTCAAGTCGAGACAAAAAAGCCACCCCCGGCTTTAGCAGATCAAGTAGATCATTCTGATCAGTCATTACCAAGGAAATCTCAGGAAAGACAACAAAATCCCAGATGTAACCCTTTGCAAAATCCTAGGTTTCAGCCTCAATCAATTCAACCATTGTTTGGGCAAGGAGCTTCATGGATGGAGTCGCAAACAATTCAACTCCCTGCTGGCCAAGAGGAAAACACCACAACCAGCCAAACACCACTCCAATATCGTGATTTCCAACGAAAAGCTGAACAGTATTTACAAAAGTGGCAGGTCTCCTTGCAACATCGAAAAGCCATCACTCGTTATTTTGAATTAGTGCAGCCAGACTCACATTAAAAAAACGAATTTTTGAAAATCCAAAAACAGATTATACGCAGAATTTTTCTTGTATATTGGCAATGCTTTTCTATAATGATTAGCCTACATGTATTCTTTAAGCTTATCTTGTAATCCTATTTTCATCGTTGCACAATAGGAGTTTAGATAGGAAAGTTTATGAAGCATTTACTCCATGTTTTCCCGACATTTGGTATAGGCGGTGCTGAAGCTCGTACAGCAGACATCATTCAAAAGTTAGACACCAACTTTTCCCATACCATTATTGCCATGGAGGACGATTATAGTTGCAGCAGCCGGCTAGGCCTAAATATACCTATTGTGTATTCAGATTGGCGAGTTCCTAAAAGGCGAACCTTGCGCAATGTTTTGGAAATTCGAAAATTTTTGTTAAAAACAAAGCCACATTTATTGCTTACTCATAATTGGGGAACAATTGAATGGGTAATGGCACATTATATTACCCGAATCTGCCCAATCATTCATACTGAAGATGGGTTTCGAGAAGATGAATTAAAAAAGCAAAAGCAACGTCGTATTTGGATACGTCGCCTATTTTTGCCACACTGTGATTGTGTGGTTGTACCATCTTATACCTTAAAGCAAATCGCAGAGGAATCATGGAAATTGCCGGAGGATAAAGTTCAATATATTGCGAATGGAGTTGATTATGATCAATTCTATAGTCAACGGCAAGCAAAGCCTCTAGGTTCACCAGCAATCATTGGCATTGTTGCTGGCTTAAAACCAGTAAAAAATATTTCCCGATTGATCCACGCCTTCAATCGGCTGCCTGCAAGCTCGCAGCATGAATTATGGATCATCGGTGATGGTATAGAACGATCTCGCTTGCAACAACTAGCATGCCAAAGCTCTCATTCTGCCAAAATCAAATTTCTAGGGCATATGGAATATCCTGCCCCATTGTTCCAACAAATGAACATTTGCGCTCTTTCTTCTGAAAGTGAGCAAATGCCCATTTGTATCTTAGAAGCTATGGCAGCCGGCTGCGCTATCCTCAGTACAGATGTAGGCGATATTCGCCATATGGTGCACCCAGCAAATCAAAGATTTATCACAACTTTAGGCGATGAAGATGCTTATGCTGATGCTTTAAGTTATTTAGCAGAGCATTTAGATGTATGCCAAAAGCTTGGTCTTGAAAACCAAAAACAGTGTGGACAAAAATATACGATGAGCAAGATGATGCAAGAATATCAAAAACTTTATCAAAAATTTATTAACTAATTATGAAATATAAAGTTAGCTAAAAATTAAGAGAGCAAGGAGCATGGCATGGATGAATCATGGCATTTATTGCATGTCTTTTCTACATTTAGCACAGGCGGACCACAAGTCCGCACCTCAGACATCATTCAAAATTTAGGCACTCCATTTCGCCATACTATCTTAGCTATGGATAATGATTACACGTGCAAAGATCGTTTGCCTACAAGCCTGCCTGTTGTGTATTCAGATTGGCAAATTCCTAAGAAACGAACGTTTCACAATATTTTAGAAATTCGCAAATTTCTCTTAAAAATAAAACCCAATTTGTTGCTCACATATAACTGGGGTGCTATTGAATGGGTGATGGCCCATTGTTTTGCCTCAGTTTGCCCAATCATTCATAGCGAAGATGGCTTTAATCAAGATGAATTTTTTCGCCAGAAACCATTGCGTATTTGGACGCGGCGTATATTCCTACCACACTGCAATTGTGTGGTTGTCCCTTCTCATACATTAGAAAACATAGCCAAAAATATATGGAAACTACCTTCTTCCAAAGTGCTTTATGTCCCTAATGGGATAGATTATGCTAAGTTTTATACAGAACGACACAAAAAAACGCCAGGCAGTCCGGCTGTAGTTGGATTTGTTTCAGGTCTAAGGCCTGTCAAAAATGTTGGACGGCTGATTCAAGCATTCAATCGCCTGCCTGTTGAGGCACGGCATGAGCTATGGCTCATTGGTGAAGGGCCATCCAGAAAAGAGTTGGAGCAGTTAGCTCAACAAGGCCCTCATGCTGCTCAAATAAAATTCTTAGGCCATGCACCAGATCCATCTAAATTTTTTAAGCAAATGGATATTTTTGCACTTTCTTCAGATAGCGAACAAATGCCTATCTGCATGGTAGAAGCCATGGCTGCAGGATGTGCGATTTTGAGCACGGATGTGGGGGATATTCGTGACCTAGTAAGCCATCCTAATCGAGAATTTATACTGCCTCTTGGCGATGATGTTGCATACGCCCGAAGTTTGGCTTATTTAGTTGATCACCTCGATCATTGCCAATGGCTTGGAGCTGAAAATCAGCAAAAGTGTCGTGAAAATTACACGAAAGCTCAAATGATGAAAGACTATCTTCGAATATATCAGTCCCTGCTCGAAAAAAAAGAAATCAAAAAATAAAAGAGAGTCAAGGTTGTGCAATGACTCGGCAATAAATTGCCTTCATCATACATGATACATTGGGTGATGAGATGCAGCCGCTAGCTTTATCTCAATGTGCATAACATAATGTAAAATATTATGTTATGTATGTATTAATAAATTACATGCTATAACTCGTTGTGATGTTCGGCTCGTCCATACTTCTTTTGAAATTTTCAAGTGGTTCTATTATAAAAAAACGCTTTTTTTGTTGCGTTCACGTAAAAATTTGCTACAATACATGTATGCATATCGGTATTCAAGAATTGCCAAAAAACTTAGAAATGTTATATTTCTTTCATAAAGGCAAGGTTATGTTAGATATTAAGCTGATTCGCAATAATCTCGAGAAAGTAAAAAAAGCTATTATAGCCAAACACGAAAAGGTCAATTTAGAAAAAATTCTGGAATTGGATCAACTAAGGCGGCAAAAACTGACACAAGTCGAAGACTTAAAATGCGAACGAAACAAAAAAAATGAATTAATCAGCAAGGCCAAGCAAAGTGGTCAAGATGCACCTGTAGCCATGGAAGAAATGGGGAAAATTTCTGACCAGATCAAAGCATTGGATGCTGAGGTGGCTCGTATTGATGCTGAATTGGAATCTCTGATGCTATGGCTTCCAAATATTCCTGCAGACGATGTACCAGAAGGAACAGAGGAAAAAAATCAAGTCATTCGAACTTGGGGTGAACCCAAGAAAAAAGATTTTCCTGCAAAACCACATTGGGATTTAGGAAAAAATCTCGGATTATTTGAATTGGATAGAGCTGCAAAATTAAGTGGCAGCAGTTTTTCCATGTTTACAGGTTTAGGTGCACGTTTAGAACGTGCTCTTTTGAATTTCATGCTTGACACCCATATCCGCGAAGGATATAAAGAAGTTGCTCCGCCTTATTTAGTCAATCGCAAAACAATCACTGGCACAGGCCAATTGCCTAAACTAGAAGATGAAATGTACTATTCTGCTAAAGACGAATTCTTCTTAATCCCTACAAGTGAAGTGCCCCTAACTAATTTTTATCAAGATGAAATCATTCCTGGAGAATTGCTGCCTATTTACCTAACTAGCGCAACTCCTTGTTTTCGCCGAGAAGCCGGTGCTTCTGGAAAAGATACTCGTGGAATTCTCAGGGTGCATCAATTCAATAAGGTGGAAATGGTCCATTTTGTAGCAGAAGATCAATCTGCAGCATCGTTAGAAAAGTTAGTGCATGATGCCGAAGGAATTTTGCAACAATTAGGATTGACATATCGAGTTGTTCTTTTAGCAACTGGAGATATGTCCTTTTCTTCTGCGAAAACTTATGACCTTGAACTTTGGGCCCCTGGAGTAGAGCGTTGGCTTGAAGTTTCCAGTTGCAGCAATTGCACAGATTTCCAAGCCCGCCGTGCAAACATTCGCTACAAAATGAAAGGCGGAAAACCAAAATTTGTGCATACACTGAATGGCTCTGGTGTAGCAATTCCAAGATTAATGGTCGCAATTTTGGAAAATTATCAAGAGGCTGATGGGCATATTAAGATTCCGCCAGTGTTGGTTCCTTATATGGGCGGGGTAACAGTTCTTTAGGCTCTAGCTTTTCAAGCTAGAGTATCTTCTGTCAGGTTATCCTTGGGGAAGAAACATGATTGGACAGACGCTTCAAGAATACCTCATCGAAGCCGAATTAGCGGTGACTAGCACAGGTACAGTGTATCAAGTGCAACATACATTGCTTAAAGTACCTCGCGCAATTAAGATCATTCATCCGCAATTGGCCAGCAAAGATACTATTCGTAAACGTGTCCAGCTTGCGATCCAGTCGTGGGCCAATCTCGATCATCCTAATTTCTTAAACATCTTTGAATCCATTGATGAAGTAAATTATTTTGGATTTGTGATGGACTATATTCCAGGCGCAAGTCTGCGAGAATTGCTTCAAAGTCAAGGGAAATTGGGGATTTCCCAGGCAATTGATTATTTTTTACAGATTGCTAAAGGCTTAGCTTTTGCACATGAACACCAAATTTTGCATCGCAAACTTGCCCCTGAAAATATTAAGATTTGCAAGGATGAGACAATCAAAATCATGGGGCTTGGAGCCTTGCGCGATTGGCAAATGCCCAAAATTACACCAGAAAATCTCTGTGTTGGCAAGGTTAAGTATATGGCACCAGAGCAATTTCAAGGAAACTATTCTCCTTACTCAGATCAATATACTTTGGGCATCATTTTATATGAGATGGTAACCGGACAAGTCCCTTATCAAGGTAAAACTTTGGCAGAACTCTATAAAATGCACCTTATGGAAACACCCGTGCCGCCTAAAAAAATCAACACAGAGATTAGTAATGAGTTGCAAAAAATTATCTTGCGCATGATTGCCAAAAAGCCACAAGACCGATTTCCAAATTTAAATGATGTAATTGCTGCTTTGAATGAAGCCACAGACCGCATTGATTTTTCAAATGATGTTAGCTTATCTTCTTTGATGTCCAAAGCTCGTCGTGCATTAGAACGACGTAATCTGGAAATCGCAATCTATCATTTTAACAAAGTCCTTTCTATTTATGGATATAAGCCACAAGAAGCACAAGAAGCGTTGACAAAAAGAAAACAAGCTTTTTTTTTGCTTCAAGAAGAAGACGACATTCGAAATATCCGGGATCTCACTGCCCAAGCATTATCCTATTATGATGAAGAACAGCATGATGAAGCACGTAAGTATGTGACAAAAATTATTGAAGTGATGCGTAATCATCCAGATTCTAGTAGGATACGCGGCCTAAAAATGGACTTAGCCCATGAAATGCCAGATATTGTAAGCAAGATTTTGGCAGAGTTGGAAATTAATCTCAACAATGCTCGCATTAGTGTAGAAAACGCCCAAAAATTGATAGAAGATGGACAATATCATGAGGCAGACACGCTACTGCAGGAAGCGCTAAACTTTGATCCTAAAAATGAGGTAGCTTTTAGATTAAGCAAAGTTGTCAAGCGCAAAATTCGGATTCTTCAGGTGACCCAGTGTTATCGAGACGGTCTGCTACATATCAAAAACAAAGCATACAAAAATGCAATTGATGCCTTCGAAAAAGTGCTGGCTGTAGCACCTGAGCATACTGATGCTCAGTTATATTTAAAAAAAGCTCGTGAATCTTTGGAAAAAGATAAAAAACGGCGGATGGTTACGGAACAATTTTATCGCGAAGGCCGCGATCTTTATGAAAAATGTGAATATCGTGAAGCCATGGACCGCTTTGAAAAAGTGTTAGGAATGGACCAAGAGCAAGACTTTGGCGATACTAAAATACTTTTGAGCCAGGTGCAGGAGCGCATGGAAGATGACCAGCGCCTAGAACAGATTAGTTTATTCTACAACAAAGGCCAAGAATTTTATAAAGTCCGAAAATGGAAAGAAGCAATCGCATGTTTCAACCGTGTTCTAGGTATCATGAGCAGTCATAAAAACGCTTTGCATTATAAAAAATTAGCCGAAGATGAACTTACGAGAGAATCACAATTTCAAGAAATATTTAGCCATGGTGTCTCTTTGTTCCAAGCTAATCAATACAAGGCTGCTTTAGAAAAATTCAATTCTCTGGCACAACTAGATGCTACCAATAGCGATGTCAAACGCTATCGTCGCCTATGTTTAGAATTCATTGGCCAACGCCAAGCAAAGGAAGAAATTGAATCATGATTTTGTTAACTCACATTGATTTAGATGGTGCTGGCTGCGCAATTGTTGCGCAACATTTTTATGCTCAAAAACTCACAAAAATTTATCATTGTGATTATGATCAAGTAGATTCTACCCTGTTAGGATTGTTGAAAAAAACAAACGAATTTATTGTACTTGCTGATATCTCGATGAATGCTGAAACAGCGGCCTTAGTGAATCAGGCTTATGCAAACCGCATTGAATTATTTGATCACCATCAAACTGCATGGGAGTATTTGAGAAACTATACATGGGCCAAATTTAAGCTTGACCGTTGTGGCGCAAGCGTATTGTTTGAATCCCTGAAGGAACAGATGCCAGAGGTTCCAATCTTTGAAAATTTAAGTAAACTTATATTTCATGTAAATGATTACGATTTATGGCTTCATACATCTCCAGAGTCATCATTATTCAATGATATGCTCTACTTATTGGGTATGGATACATTTGTTGGAGTCATGAAGACCAGGATCCAAGAATCACAGCCCTTAATACGCGATACAGATCAATTATATTTAAATGGGCTGCAATCCAAGAAATATAGTTATTTCAAACAATGTGTAGAACAAGCTATTGTGCAAGGAAATCGTTTGGTGGTTTTATCATCACGCCATACTTCTGAACTATGCCAATATATTCGAGATATATCATCAGCTCCAGAAGCTTGGAAAACATTGGAATACATAGATGTCATCAATCTTGAAACCCGTACCCATTCATTGCGATCTTATAAGCCAGACTATGATGTAAGCCAGATTGCTAAACAACATGGCGGTGGCGGACACAAAAATGCGGCGGGTTATCAGATTGCTACACGACTTGATTCATTTTTATTGACATGTTAATTTTATTCTACAAAGGAGTTTTTATGGGTCAAAAATTAGCTACATATTATGAAAAAGCCAAAGAAATTGGCGGTGCCCAAGGCAAAGTGGCATTTGTAAAGCTTGTTGCATTAGCCGCAAGTCAAGCTGAAGCTATGCCAGATTCAGCAGAGTTGATAGCAAAATTTGAAGCAGCTTTGGCACAAGTCAAAAAACAATTTAGCAAATAAACAATATTTCTGCCTCTTTTAGAGGCAGAAATATTTCTAAAACAATTGTATGCTCCAAGAATTGTATAACTGGTTTGATACTGTACGTGAGCCTTATTTTTTTCGACTTGGCCGCAATCCATATCGTGTTTGGATTTCAGAAGTTGTCTTGCAACAAACCAGGATTCAAACGGCATTGGATCCTTTAGCTCGTTTTTTTTCTCATTTTCCTGATATTCAAACATTAGCTTCTGCTTCAGAAGAAGCTGTTTTGCAAGCTTTTCGTGGCCTAGGCTATTATAGCCGCGCCCGCAATCTGCGAAAGGCTGCCATTTACTTGATGCAAAATCATCAAGGCAGTTTGCCCACAAGCCACGACCTTTTGCTCACTATTCCTACCATTGGTCCATATACAGCAGCAGCCATATCTTCTATTTGCTTTGGAGAAAGAAAACCTGTGGTAGATGGCAATGTAAAACGAATTTTGGCCCGTCTTTTTTGCTGGGATACACCAATTTCTAGCAACGTATTAAGCAAGCAGTGCTATGATGTATTGAATCCTTTATTTGAAACTATGCCATACTCCCCTGGTGATCTGAATGAAGCTATCATGGAATTGGGGCAAAAAATTTGCCTTCCTAAAAAGCCCAACTGTTTGAATTGCCCCATTCAAGCGAATTGCCAGGCATACCAGCAAAAAAAAATAAGCCAATATCCTGTATTGGCCATAAAGCTTGAAAAAATTCCTGTGATTTGGCATGCTTATCTGATTGCCAATCAAAAACAGCAAATTCTTTTGCAGAAATGGGAAAATTTTTACTTTCTCAAAGGGCAAATTGCTTTTCCATCACTTTTGGACTTTCCAAATGAAGCACGGCATGTTGCATCGTGGTCCCTACAAAATGTTGCTTCACATTTTCCTGGAACAATTTCATATCACTTAAAATCTATTCGACATACCATCACGAACCATAAAATTCAAATCGAGCCTGCTGTTATTCTTCCTGAGAGTGTGAGCGAGCAAGATGTGCATGACCCAAATTTTATCTGGTTACCAAAAGCCGCAATAGGTTCGCGTTTAGTCTCTTCAGCATTGATCCAAATTTGGGATTTATATCAAACACAAGAGCGGTTGCTTTGGTAAAGGAGTTTTGCAGCCATGGCACTTAGGTTTTTGAACAAACGTGTCTTTATCACAGGAGCTTCCACAGGCATTGGAGCATGTTTAGCTCGTGAGTTTGCCAAACAAGGTGCGGATGTTATTCTCACAGCACGCCGATTAGAGCTATTGGAAAAAGTCGCGGCAGACATTCGTGCAATAGGCCGCAAAGCAGTCAGCATCTCTTGCGATGTAACCCAACCACAAAGCCTTGTAGATGCTGTTGCCACAGGCACTGCCCAGTTAGGCGGCATTGATATTGCGATTGCTAATGCTGGATTTGGGATTGCTGAATTCTTTCAACAGCTTACTGTGGAAGATTTCCGAAGACAATTTGAGACAAATTTTTTTGGCGTGTTGAATACAATCTATGCAGTATTGCCTCCATTAAAAGCCTCGCATGGGCAATTAGTCTTAATGGGCAGCATAAGCGGCCGAGTTGGCTTGCCAACATCAAGTGCCTATAGTGCAAGTAAATTTGCAGTGAATGGCTTGGCAGAATCTATTTATTATGATCTAGCGGATGAAGGAATTGACGTAAGCTGGATCAACCCTGGCATTGTGGAAAGCGACATTGCGAAAGTGGATAATAAAGGTGTATATCACGAAGATCGTCCAGATCCAAGGCCAAGCCGCTTGATGATGAAGACAGAACCCGCAGTGCGTCAGATGCTCAAGGGAATTTATGCAAAAAAATCAGAAATCATCATCACATTTCATGGAAAGTTCCTAGTTTGGATCAACCGGTGGTTTCCGAAATTATGGAGATTTCTGTTTCATTGGCATACTAAAGGCAAATTGCAGGCATTTAAAGCAAGCAGGCGTAAAAATTCCTAGCCGCAAACAAAAACCGCTCGGTCTTCTCGATATGAGAAGAGCCTGGCGGTTTTTGTTTGAAGGATTTCCCAAATTATTGCTCAATATAACGGATTTTGGGGAGCCAATATATCAGTTCCCAAAAAACGTTATAGTCAAAACCAAAATTATTTCTTAGGCTCAGGAACAATAGCGCTGCTTGGGCAAGCATCTACGCAAGTTCCACAATCTACACATACATCAGGATTAATAACATATTTCTTCTCACCAGCAGAAATCGCGGAAACAGGACATGTAGGTTGGCAACTGCCACAAGTGATGCAATCATCTGTGATTTTATGGGCCATATATGGCTCCTTACCCGTAACTAGAAGATTAAAATAATAATTAAAAATTTCAAAAAAAATAATATTCTTATAAAAAGATTAAGTATAAGTTATGCAGACTTATGCTTATTCATTGCTGCACCAACGGGCAGTTACCTGCCAGTCCGCTGAAGCGGTTGGGCTTGCTATGGGATTAAGATAGTAGCTCTCCAAGTGGGAGTTCATCAGAAGGTATCATCCCCATATCTTGCCACGTCCTAGTCAATTAGGGTGGCTCTTTGCCCAGTGAAAAAGGAAATAACATAGTTTTTGGATATTTTACAGCAGCGTATGAAATTTGTCAAGCGCAAATTTATAGGAATTTTCCAGGAAAGCAGCGCCAAGCATGAGCCCTTCAAAGCGTATTCAAGTAACCATCAAAAAAGATATTCTTGCCCCAGGCAGAGTGATGGCAGGTAAATATCGCTATATCAAAACATTAGGAACAGGTGGAATGGGCGAGGTGCATTTGGTTTGTGACATTGCCACAAACCAAAAATTAGCGATGAAATGTTGTAAAGAAGCTCACGCCAAACGATTTGAGCGTGAGGTACATTCGTGGCTGAGATTAGGCAGGCATCCCAATGTTGTGGCAGCCTTTTACTTTGATTGGATTGATGGAATGCCAAGCCTATTTCTTGAATATATGGATGGCGGTAACTTAGAAGCAGTCATTCAAAAAAGCCGTGAGCAAAAAAAAGATATTCCCTTGGAAATTGTGTTTGATTATGCAATTCAAATTTGCAGAGGCATGGCTCATTTGCATAAAAATGGGATTATTCATCGCGATCTAAAACCTAGCAATATTTTAATTGCTCAAGAAGAAGATGGCCCTGGGGTTTTAAAAATCACAGATATGGGATTATCCAAGCTAAAAGGAGCCGCTGAAACAGCCTCAGATGGAACAAACCTCAAAAACATTGAGGCCACGCTTGAGCAAGAACCCGAGATTACTCGTACTTGTGATATGCTAGGTACACCCCAATATATGTCACCACAACAATATGAATCAAGCAAAGGTGTTGGAGAAGAAACAGACATCTATGCATTTGGCTTAATTTTATATGAACTTCTCAGCCAGGGCAAAAAGCCGTTTGATGTATCGGATGATTTCAGAGGCTGGTTGTATGCACATACGCACGAAATGCCAAAGCATATCAAAAATCAAGCAACCTCCCGTTTTTCCTTTTTTCAACGCAAAAGTAAAAACGCTCTCTATGGATTGGTCATGCAGTGCCTTGCCAAGGAAGCCGATGAGCGGCCGAAATCATTTGCAGATATTGAAAAAGAATTGAAAGAATTGTATGAGCAATTGTTCGATTCAACGTATGATGCAGAGCGGCAAAATGCATCCCAACGGCTGAATCCTGAAGAAATGAACAACCAGGCAGTATCTTTACTTGAAATGGGCGGTTCGTATGCTGAAGAAGGGATCAAAAAATTAGAAAAAATGTGCGAAGCGGGAATGAAATGCCCTGCAGCATATCTCAATCGGCTTTTATACAGGTGTAAAACATATCAAATGCTGCTCAAAGAATTTTGGATCGCTGCTCAAAAACTGCCAATTGCTTCCCAGGATCAAACTAAAATTACGGAAACCTTGCTTGGACTAGCATTAGAACGCGGCAGCTACCTGGAACAATCCCTGCAAATCTTAGAAAATTCCAAGGAAATAAGCTGGACCTCTGCACTTCTACGCCTTCATGCAAAATGGCGCTATCTTAGTGGAGATTATCCTAAGGCCATCTCACTTTTTCAAAATCTTTGCCAAAGTTCTTATGCTCTTGCAGAAGATTTTTACCACTATGCTGGTGCTTATGTAGAAGCTGCTTTATACAAAAATCAAGGCCATCTTCTCTTAGAGAAAAATACGTATGCCTTAGTTTTACCTGGCGAATTACAAGAGAAAATATGGACGATTTTGTTAGAGGGCGAACGCAAATATGGGCATGGTGTTTGGCTAGAAGAAGCCAAAGAACGCATCTCTGGCAAAGCAAGAGAAAAGATTGCATTTTGGCATGAATT